>NZ_JBFABE010000032.1:19697-82693 GCF_040640155.1 Streptosporangium sp. NPDC023615 | reverse complement strand
GTTCAGCACGGCAACCTACGCTCGTTCCCTTTTACACCGCATCTCGGACGCGACCCCGTCTGATGTGCGCTCTCGGGAAGTGTGCTGTCGTGGCGGGCGCTCAGCTGGGCGGCGTGGGCAGGAGTGGCGCTGATCGCGGTAGTGGCCAGCATCAGCTGCCATGGCGTGGACAAGAACGCCAGCACTCCTTCCTGGCCGGGATTGTTCAGCCGGTCTAGTACCGGCTCCCACGCCGACAGTTGCAGGGGGTGGTCGTGGTAGCGGTCGGCGAGGTAGTCACTGATGTGCTGGGCGGTGAGCGGTTGGATCGTAATGGTGTGGCCGTGGTCGAGCAGCAGGCCGCGTGCCCGCAGCTGGGCGTGGCGGTGAGTGCGGGTGGTGAGAACCACCGGTGCGAATGCGGTGCCGGCGGTGTAGCGGTTGAGTTCCGAAATCAACGCGATCGCCCGCGCCGGCACTCCCGCCATCGTCGTGTCACCTGGAACCGTCGTTCTGTTCGCGGTGTCTTCGAGGTCGAGGTCCATCTCGTCCAGGCCATCCAAGACGGGCAGGACGAGATGGTCGTCGATGAGCTGTTTCGCTTCTGTGGGTGGTATGAGGTGGTTCAAGGTGAGCTGCTCAGCCAACCAGAGGGGGAAAGGCTGGTCGCGGGCCCAGGTGGCGGCGCTGAAGCGCACTGCCACCGGGCCGGTGCCGGAAGGGTCGTTGATGACGGCTTGGGCCATGCCGATCACCAGTTCGATCGCCAGGACCGTCTTGCCCGAGCCCTTCTCGCCGACAATCACCAGACGTCGATAGGGCAGAGCGATGAAGTAATTGATGATGTCACTTAGATTGCCCTTCGCCTTGGCGCCGACATTGCCGCTCATCGCCGCCTTGGCTACCTCGGCCGTTACGGTTGTGTCAGACCCAGCAGCCTCAGAGAAAGCGGGCATGGTGGAGGTCTCCCGCCAGGACACCAGCCTGGCGGCGGCCCACTGGATACGCCGAGCCGGGTTGAGGCGCTCTGCAGCTGCGGTCTCGCCTGATTCATCGTTGCCCGGTGCGTCGCGATCGGGGGCGCCTGTGGCGGGTCGGCGGGTCAGGCGTGGGGCGCCGGTGCGGGCGAAGGTGACATCGGCCGGGACGATTCCACCTAGCAGTGCGGTGCGTACCGCGCTTTCTTGGGTGTGGACCTGCCGGGCCAGTCGCACTCGCGCCGACTGTTGCGGCGTTCCGGCACTAGACGCCCGGGCCGCGATGAGCAACGTGGCCACGATGCTCAACGCCGTTAGCGGGATCCCTGCGATCTGCCCGACATTGGCCGCCTTCTCCCACGCCCCTGAACCGTCGGTCAGGGAGGTGTAAGACCAGCTCAGCGCGGCGAGCATCAAACCGATGCACGCCAGCCATATCCAGGGATTTTGCTTCCAGCCCGCCCGTAGGCGCTGCCACAGTGCGCGCATGATCGCATCATGAAAGAGGGCGGGGCGATCCCCTTAGAACCCACGAAGATCGTCACTAAGCTGTGACAGGCAGTCGCCTGCTCGATTTCTCCTACGCCTTTTTCTGATCTATGGCCGACATCGAGCAGCTGGCCGTCACGGCTCACGCGCTGAGCTTCCCATACCCGAGCGAAAGAGTGGAGACATCCTCAAGGAGGAAGCCGTCGGTGAGCACGGAGCGCGTCGGTGGCGGGCGTCGTACGGCCGGTTCCCGCGGGCGGCGGGCGGTGCTGCGGCGGGGTGTCACGGCGCGGGTGCCGTAGCGGGAGCCGTTTTGCCCAACGGGGCGTGTGTCCTCTACCGCCCTGTTACCGGTGGCGTCCTAGCGTCGTGATCATGACGATCAGAGTTCTGCTCGCCTCCCTGGCGGTGGGGGCGGCGGCCCTGCCCGCGGGGGCGCCGCCCCAGCCGGTGACCGTGCCCCGGCCGGTGACCGGGACCTCGGCCGCCGCCGTCGAGGACCTGACGATCCGCTCGGTGACCCTGCGCCCCCCGGCCCCGGTGGTGGGGCCGGCCGACTCGGTGCGCATGGTGGTGGAGGTGGTGGCCCGGGGCGTCACCGGCCCGGAGGGGGTGACGATCAAGGTCGAGCCCGGCGCGCCGCCCGGGTCCGTCGACACGTTCTTCCCCCTCACCGCCGCCCACCGGCAGGCCCGCCCCGGCAGGACCCCGGCGTCCCGGCCGGGAGGCGGGCCCGGCGGCGAACCCCGCCCCGCCCCCCGACCGGGTCACGGCCACGGCCACGATCGTGGTCCCGCCCTCGCGCCGGGCCCGGCACCCGTTCCGTCCGCCTCCGCCCGTCTCGGAGCGGGAGTGGGGACCTGGGCGGGAGCGGAGGCCGGGGCGGGAGCGGGAGCGGAGGCCGGCGCGGGGGCGAGGGCCGGGACGGGGGCGCGGACCGCGCCCCCGCCGGGGGGCGGCTGGGAGACCTGGCGGTTCGTGCCGGAGAAGAGCCTGAGCCGCTGGTACCCGGCCGGCCCCTGGACCGTCACGGTGACCGCGAAGGCCGCCGACGGCACCGGGATCACCGGGTACCGGGCATTCCTGCTGAAGCGCCTGACCCGGTTCGGCGGCGTCGAGGTGGTCAGGCAGGGGCCGGCCGTGCGGGTGACGGGCGTGCTGAACCGGGTCGACCCGCAGGGACACCTCGACTACGCCCCCTTCCCGGCCCAGCCCGTCGAGATCCTGCACCGGCCGGGACGGGAACACGCCTGGACGACGGTGGCCGAGGTGGTGACCGGCCCCCAGGGGCGCCTCACCCGGACCGTGCAGGGCCGCACCGGCGGCGAGTGGCGCCTCCGGTTCGAGGGGACGAGCCGCTACGCGCCCAGGACGGGCGTCGTGCACCGGGTCGTGGCGGGATAGGAGCACGCGCTCCGGCCGGTCAGGCCAGGGCGTGGACCGCCGCGCCGAACAGCGCGGGCATCCGCCGGGCGGCCGGGACGATCAGCCGTCCCGCCGCCCGGTAACTGCGGGTCCCCACCAGGGCGCCGGTCAGCATCCGGTGCCGCCGCGACAGCCGCCGCCAGGCCGGCTCGTACGCCGCCGGGGTGCCCGCCCGCAGGCAGTCCACCAGCAGCCGCGCGGACGTCAGCGCGAGCGACACCCCCTCGCCGGTGAGCGCGTCGACGTACCCCGCCGCGTCGCCGACCAACAGCACCCGGCCGGCGACGCGGGAACGCACCCGCTGGCGCAGCGGTCCCGCGCCGCGCACCGGGGTCGCCGCCGGCACGCGGAGCCTCTCCAGGAGCGCGGGGAAGTCCGCCAGGTGCTCGGGGTAGCCGCGCCGCCGCGAGCTCAGCACCGCGACGCCCACCAGGTTCTCGCCCACCGGCGTCACGTACGCCTCGCCGTCCGCCGCCCAGTGCACCTCGACGAAGTCCGTCCACGGGGCGACCGGGTAGTGCCTGCGCAACCCGTACCTGCGTGGTCCGCGGCAGGGCAGTTCCAGTCCCAGCCGGGCGCGCAGCGGCGAGTGCAGGCCGTCGGCGGCCACCAGCCAGCGGGCCCGCAGCCCGGCGGCCTCGACCCGGTCGCCGTCCTGCCGCACGTCGTCCACCTTGCCGGGCACGACCCGCACGCCCAGCTCCCGCGCCCGCCCGGCCAGCGCGGCGTGCAGGGCGGTCCGCCGCACGCCCAGGCCGGGTCCCTCGCGGAACTCCGCCTCCACCTCGTGGCGCCGGTCGAGGTAGCGGATGCCGCGCAGCGGCCTGCCCTCCACCGGCACGCCCAGCTCCCGCAGGGCCGCGGTGCCGCTGGGCATCAGGCCCTCGCCGCACGCCTTGTCCACCGGTACGGGCCTGGGCTCGACGACCACCGCCTCCATCCCGGCCCGGGCGGCGTGGATGGCGGTGGCCAGACCGGCGGGCCCGCCGCCCGCGATCAGGACGTCGATCACCCCGTTCCCCGCCCACCGGCCGACGCCGACGTGCCGGGTGCCGCGTCGGGCGTCGTGCCGGCCGACGTGCCGGAGGACGCGCCGGGCGCGGTACCGGTCGAGGTGCCGGCCGGCGGACCGGTCGGCGGGCCGGCCGAGGCCGCCAGGGCGTCCTCCTCGCAGCGGATGCGCACCACCATCAACGCGGCGTTGAGCACGGTGAACGTCAGCGCGGTCACCCACGCCCCGTGCACCAGGGGCAGCGCCGCGCCCTCCACGGCCACCGCCACGTAGTTGGGGTGGCGCAGCCACCGCAGCCGGTAGGGCCCGCGTTCCACCAGCGGCATGCCGGGGACCACGACCACCTGGGTGTTCCACTGCGGCCCCAGCGCGGTGATGCACCACCAGCGCAGCCCCTGCGCGGCGACCACCAGGGCGAGCATCGGCCAGCCGAGCGCCGGGACGAAGGGCCGGTCGGCCAGGGCGGCCTCCAGCAGGCACCCGGCCAGCAGGCCGGTGTGCAGTGCGACCATCCACGGGTAGTGTCCCCGCCCGTACGTCACCCCGCCGCGCTCGGCGCTCCAGCGGGAGTTGCGCCGCGCGACGACCAGCTCGGCGACGCGCTCCAGCCCGACGAGCAGCACGAGCAGCAGGTACCAGGACGAGAGATGCCAGGACATCGGGCTCCTACCAGCGCAGCAGTACGAGTTCGGAACAGAATCCCGGCCCCATCGCCAGGAGGAGACCGGGCGTGCCGGG
The DNA here is from genome assembly GCF_040640155.1 of Streptosporangium sp. NPDC023615. Classification (NCBI taxonomy): domain Bacteria; kingdom Bacillati; phylum Actinomycetota; class Actinomycetes; order Streptosporangiales; family Streptosporangiaceae; genus Streptosporangium; species Streptosporangium sp. NPDC023615. Next base: position 78,073 of record NZ_JBFABE010000032.1, on the reverse strand, counting down.
CGGGGGCGGGCGCAGGGCCAGCGTGTCCCGCAGGACGTGCAGGACCGAGGAGGAGGACAGGTTCCCGATCGTGGCGAGCGAGCGCCAGGTGAGGTCCAGTGCCCCCTCCGGGAGCTCCAGCGCCTCCTGCACCGCCTCCAGCACCTTGGGGCCGCCGGGGTGGCACACCCACGCCGTCACGTCCTCGCCGGTCAGCCCGTGGTCGGCGAGGAAGTCGCGCACGTCGTCGGCCAGGTAGGTGCGCACCACCTCCGGGACGCTGGCGTCGAGCACCACGCGGAAGCCGGAGTCGCCGACGTCCCAGCCCATCACGTGCTCCGACGCCGGGTACAGGTGGCTGCGCGAGGCCACCACGTGGGGGCCGGGCGCGGGGGAGGAACCCACCGGCCCGGAGAGCCGGGACGTCCCGGACGCCGGGGAGGTCCCGGCGGGACCCGCGGGACCGGCAGACCCGGGCGCCCCGCCCGCCGGGGAGGACCCGGCCGGTCCGCAGGGCCGGGTCGTGGCCGCGGTGGGGGCCTGCGTCCCGGCGGGGCCGGGCCGCCACTCGTCGCCGCAGGCCACCACGGCCGTCGCGCCGTCGCCGAACAGGGCGCTGGCCACCATGTTGGCGACGGAGGCGTCACCGCGCTGCAGGGTCAGGGAGCACAGCTCGACCGAGAGCAGCACGGCCAGGTGGTCCGGCCAGCCGCGCAGGTAGTCGTGCAGGCGAGCCACCCCGGCGGCCCCCGCGACGCAGCCGAGACCGAAGATCGGGGTCCGCTTGACGTCCGGGCGCAGCCCGAGCCGCCCGGCGATGCGGGCGTCCACCGACGGCGCCGCCAGGCCGGTCACCGAGGTGAAGATGATCATGTCGACGTCCTCCGGCGCCGCCCCGGCGTCCTGCAGCGCGCCGCTCACCGCCTCCACGCCCAGCTCCATCGCCGCCTCCACGAAGGCGGTGTTGGCGGCCCCGAAACCGTCCAGCTTGGCGTAGCGGTCCAGCGGCAGCGTCAGATGACGGGACTCCACCCGTGCCGAGGCGTGCAGCCGGTCCAGCAGCAGGCGGCTCGACCCCTCGGGCAGGCACGCCCGCGCGAACGCGTCGGTGATCTCTGCCTGGAAGTGACGGTTCGGTGGAAGCGCGCCGCGAACAGCGACGATTCGCGTCATCGAATAACTCCCGTGGATACTCCGGCCTTCAGGTCGGGAAGGAAACGGCAGCGGGAAGGCGCTCTGGCGCCTGAGCCTGCCTGAACCCGCACCACCCGATTCATCCGTTCCGCCCACCACCTACCTGACCTCGCCGTATCGTGTGAGGCATGGCGCAGCTCGTGAAGCGGGCCTTTAAGTTCCGCTTTCACCCCACCCCCGAGCAGGCCGGTGAGCTTGCCCGGACCTTCGGGTGCGCCCGCTTGGTCTACAACAAAGCCCTCCACCACCGCACCCACGCCTACACGAGCGAAGGCCGCAAGATCTCCTACGTGGAGTCCTCGGCCACACTGACGCAGTGGAAGAAGACCGAGGACCTGGCGTTCTTGAACGAGGTGTCCTCGGTCCCCCTCCAGCAGGCGCTGCGCCACCTGCAGGCGGCGTTCGCGAACTTCTTCGCCAAACGCGCCAAATACCCCACCTTCAAGTCCCGCAAGGAGTCCCGGGCGAGCGCTGAGTACACCCGGTCGGCGTTCACCTACCGAGACGGTCAGCTCACCCTCGCGAAGATGGACGGCCCGCTGGCCATCGTGTGGTCGCGTCCACTTCCCGAGGAGGCGCAGCCGTCCACGGTGACGGTGTCGAAGGACGCGGCCGGGCGGTGGTTCGTGTCGATCCTGTGCCAGGACCGCATCATCCCGCTTCCCGCGACCGCGAACGTGGTCGGAGTGGACGCGGGCATTACAGCGCTGGCGACACTCTCCACCGAGGAGAAGATCGTCAACCCCCAGCATGAGCGGGCTGATCGCCGCAAACTCGCCAAGGCGCAGCGGACCCTTACCCGCACGGAGAAGGGCTCGGCCAACCGGCAGAAAGCCAAACTCAAGGTCGCCCGGGTGCACGCCCGTATCACCGACCGCAGGCGTGATCATCTGCACAAGGTCACCACGCGTCTCGTCCGTGAGAACCGAACGGTCGTGATCGAAGACCTCACCGTGCGCAACATGGTCAAGAACCACACCCTGGCGCGCGCCATCAGTGACGCCTCCTGGCGTCAGATGCGCACCATGCTGGAGTACAAAGCACAGTGGTACGGGCGCGAACTGCTGGTCGTGGACCGCTGGGTTCCCTCCTCGAAGCTGTGCTCGGCGTGCGGCGCCATCCAGCGGTCCATGCCGCTGAACGTCCGAGAGTGGGTGTGCGCCTGCGGCGCCTCCCACGACCGGGATGTGAACGCCGCGAAGAACATCCTCGCCGCCGGGCTGGCGGAGAGGTAAAACGCCTGTGGAGCTGACGTAAGACCTCAACGAGAGTCCTCTCTGACGGGCGGTCGGCGATGAAGCAGGAACCCTCACGGGCGACCGTGGGAATCCCCTCCCTTCAAGGAGGGGAGGATGTCAACTGGACAACCACCCCCGGCTCGCGAAAAGCAGACACCACCCTTTTGCCCAGCCGCGTCCGTGGCATGCGTGGCGACGCCCTCGATGACCGCTTTCCGGGGCGGTCCGGCCTACCATCGATCCCTGACGTGCCTTCCCGCCCGGGGCGGGGGATCCTATCGGCGCCTACCACGGGAATGAGATCACGTGACGACGAGCCGGTCCTCAAATCCGGGCCCGGAGCCGGCGCTCCGGGCCGTGCCGGGGTTGCTGCTGGCCTGCCATCCGGCGCCGACCGTGGCGGTGACCGTCCTGGTGACCGCGCTGGCCGTCGCGAGCGGTCGGGACGCGGCCGGGTGCGCGCTGGTGGCCGCCGCCGTGCTGACCGGGCAGCTCTCGGTCGGCTGGTGCAACGACGCGGTGGACGCGGCGCGCGACGCCGCCGCGGGCCGCACCGACAAGCCCGTCGCCGGTGGCGCGGTGAGCGGGCGCGCGGTGTGGGCCGCCGCGTTCACCGCGCTGGCGCTGTGCGTGCCGCTCTCGCTGGCCTCGGGCCCGGCGGCCGGAGCCGTCCACCTCGTCGGCGTCGCCGCGGCCTGGGCCTACGACCTCGGGCTCAAGGCGACCGTGCTCTCCTGGCTGCCGTACGCGGTGGGGTTCGGCTCGCTGCCGGCGTTCGTGACGCTGGGCCTGCCGGGACATCCCTGGCCCGCCTGGTGGGTGGTCCTGGCCGCGGCGCTGCTCGGTTGCGGGGCGCACCTGGCCAACGTGCTCCCCGACATCCCCGCGGACCTGGCGGGCGGCGTCCGCGGCTGGCCGCAGCGGCTGGGCGCGGGCCGGGTCCGCGCTCTGATCCCGCTGCCGCTGCTGGCGGCGACGGCCGTGCTGGTCCTGGGGCCCGGACGGCCGCCGGGGGCGGGGGAGTGGGCCGCGCTGGCGGCGGCGGCCGTCCTCGCCGCGGGCGGGCCGGCGCTGGGCCGCGCCTCGCCGCGCGTGCCGTTCGCCGCGGCGATCGCGGTCGCCGCGGTCGACGTCGTGCTGCTCCTCGCCCGCGGCACCGCCCTCACCGTCCCCTGATGCGGCGGGGCGACGTCCCGCGTGGAGGCGGCGGCCGGGTCGCACCCGTCGCCGACCTGTCACACGACGTCGGAGGAGGATCGCGGGAAACCCGTCCTGCGGTTACCGGTTGGGAGAAACGGGCACCCGACACCCACCCGGTGGATGGAGTCATGCGTGAAGTCTCAACAGGTTCTTCGGTCACTGCCGTTCGTCGTCATGGCGGCGGTGGTCCTGATCGACCTGATGGCCGGTCCGAGCCTGGGCTTCCTGCCGCTTCTCACGCTGGGACCCACCTTCGCCTCGGTCTCCGGCAGCGTTCGCCGTACCGCGCTGGTGGGAGTGCTCGCGCTGGCCCTGTGCGTGCCGCTGGCCTTCTACAACCGGCTGCTGCTCACCACGCAGAACAACCTCACCATCGTCACCATCATCGCCATCACCGCGGCCAGCATGCTGGCCGGCCACCTGCGCATCGGGCGCGAGCGTGAGCTGGCCAACGTGCGGCTGGTCGCCGAGGCGGCCCAGCGGGTGCTGCTCCGTCCCGTCCCGCGCAAAGCGGGCGACCTCCAGGTGGCGCTGTCCTACACCTCGGCCGCGGCCGAGGCGCGCATCGGCGGCGACCTGTACGAGGTCGCCACGACCCCGTACGGTGTGCGCCTGCTCATCGGCGACGTGCAGGGCAAGGGCCTGGAGGCGGTGGAGACGGCGGCCTGGGTGCTGGGCGCCTTCCGCGAGGCCGTCTACGACGAGGCCGACCTGCACCGGGTGGCCGAGCGGCTGGAGGCCAGCCTGGACCGGCACCTGGGCGGGGAGCGCTTCGTCACCGCGATCCTCGCCGAGGTCGCCGACGACGAGATAGCGCTGCTCAACCGCGGTCACCCGCCACCCCTGTTCGTCGGCCGCGACGGCCGGTCCCGCCTGCTGGAACCGCACGAGGAAGGGGTGCCGCTCGGCCTGGCGTCGCTGGGTCCGCCCCTGCCCGGGCCGCGGCGCTTCCCGTTCGGTGAGGGAGACCAGATCCTTTTCTACACCGACGGCGTCATCGAGGCCCGGGACCAGGCCGGGGTCTTCTACCCGCTGACCGAACGCGCTCACCTGCTGGCGGTGGCCGATCCGCAGAGCGCTCTGGACGCGCTGCGCTCGGACCTGCTGGACCACCTGGGGGGACCGCTGCTCGACGACGCCGCGATGCTGCTGATCCGCAGGCAGGCCGGTTGACCCTCCGGTCCGCGTGAGCCGGCCCGCTCCGGCGACGGGGCGGGGTCCCGCACCCGCTGCCGGAGCCCTGCTGTTACGGTGGGGCACGGTGCGCCGGGAAGTCTGGTCGGCAACGACGTTTTTCGTGTCGGCTGTGACGGAGGTACCGATGACGCGGCGTGCGATCGATCGACCGTTCGGCGGGTTCTGCTCGCACGGGACGCACCGCCCATGAGCACGCTGCTGACGGCCTTCGCCGGTGTGCTGTTGCTGGCGGTCCTCGTCTCGAGCCTGGCCCACCGCACGATCCTGTCCACGGCGGTGCTGTTCCTGGCCGCCGGATTCGTGCTCGGCGACGGTGTCCTGGGCGTGGTGTCGATAACCGCCGAGGACGAGGTCGTCGGCACGCTGGCCGAGCTGGCGCTGTTCGCGGTCCTGTTCACCGACGGCATGCGGGTCGGCTGGGCCGACCTGCGCAGCGCCTGGCGGCTACCGGGCCGTGCGCTCGGCTGGGGGCTGCCGCTCACCCTGGTGATCACCGCGTTGATCGCGCACTACCTGATCGGCCTGGGCTGGGTCGAGTCCCTGCTGATCGGCGCGGTCCTGGCTCCCACCGATCCTGTCTTCGCCGCAGCTCTGGTCGGCAACGAGAAGGTGCCGCCCCGGCTGCGCCAGCTGCTCAACGTCGAGTCCGGCATCAACGACGGCCTGGCGCTGCCGTTCGTGATGGTCTTCCTGGCGCTGGCCGCCGGCTCGCGCAATCTGCACCTGGGTGAGCTCGGGCTGGAGCTCGGGCTGGGCCTGGTCATCGGGGTGGCCGTGCCGTGGCTGGCGATCAGGCTGGAGCGGACCCGCTGGTTCTCCGCCTCCACCGCCTACGAGCCGCTCAACGCGCTGGCGATCGGACTGCTCGTGCTGGCGCTGGGCAAGGCCACCCACGGCAACCTGTTCCTGGCCGCCTTCGCCGCGGGCATCACGGTCGCCACCTTCGGTGAGCGGCAGCGCGAGTCGTTCGAGCACTTCGGCGAGCTGATCGCGGAGCTGTTCAAGCTGGCGGCCCTGCTCGTGTTCGGCGCGCTCATCACTCCGGCCCTGCTGGGCGCGGTCGGCTGGACCGGCTGGACGTTCGCCGTTCTGGCGCTGGTGGCGGCCCGGCCGATCGCCATCTGGATCTCCTTCCTGGGCTCCGGTCTGTCGATGCGTGAACAGGCCGCTGTGGCGTGGTTCGGACCCAAGGGGTTCGCGTCGGTGGTCTACGGCCTGATCGTGCTGTCGTCCGGCATCGCCGCGGCCAGTCAGGAGTTCCAGCTGATCGCGGTCACCATCGTGCTGTCGATCCTGCTGCACTCGTCGACCGACATCGTCGTGGCCCGCTGGTTCGACGACGAGCGCGACGTCCCGGCCTGGCACGGCACCGCCCGCCGCCTGCGCGACCGGATGCGCCGGGAGCCGACCTCGTGAGCACCGACACGGTCTCCGCCGACGACTTCTCCGGGTCTCCTACGGGCGGCGGGACACGTCATGCGTCCAGCGACCGGTCAGGGCCGCCCGCACCGACCGGGTCAGGTCCTCCATCCGTGCTCGCTCGGCGTGATCGTAGTTCTGGCGGTCGGCGGTGGCGCGAAGCCTGAGAAGCTGGTCGTGCACCGCCGCGCGGTCCTCGGGCCGGCCGGTGCGCCAGGCGACCTCGCCCAGCAGCGTGAACAGCCGTCCGAGCACGCCGGGGTCGGCGGCACCGTAGCGGCGGGGCCGGGACAGGACGCGGCGGTGCGTTCGAAGCCGATCCGGATCGCGTCCGCCACGCTCCGCGAAAGGACCTCGGCCTCCCGCCGGTCCAGCCCGGCCGTTCCCCCGGCGAGCGGCCAGGCAACGGCCAGCACGGCGTAGGCCACCACGGCGACGACGACGCGGACGGGGCCGTTCCACGAGTCGAAGACCGTCCCTGTCTCCCCTCCCCGCCGGTGACGCCACCGGGGATATCCACGACGCGCCGCCCCTGCCTGCGTTCACGTCCGCCGTGCTTCACCGCGGGGCCGTCCGGGAGGGCCGGGGAGACCGGGACGGCCCAGGAGCGGTCAGCGCGCCGGCGCGGGCACCGGGTCGTCCCAGGAGACGCGGTGGTCGTACATCCAGGCCGTCGCGTCGCCCTTCGCCGCGTACCGCATGATCACCGGGAGCACGAGGTCGCGGACGAAGGCGCCCGCGACGCCCGGGGCCTTGCCGCTCCCGTTCCGCCTGCCCTGCGCCACGACCCGCTCCACCCGCTCCCGGCGCAGGCGCTCGAAGGCGGCGAACGCCTCCCGGGTGACGGGGACGTCGCGCAGGCACCTGCCCAGCGTCACCGCGTCCTCGATCGCCATGGAGGCTCCCTGGCCCGACGAGGGCGAGGTCGCGTGCGCGGCGTCGCCCACGATCACCATGCGCTCGTTGAACCAGCGCGGCACGGACGGGAAGTCGTAGGTGTTCCAGGCGGGAGGGATGTCGTCGGTCGCGCGGATGATGTCGAGCATCGGCCCGGTGTCGTCCCGGAAGAGCTCCCCCAGCCGGGCGCGCCACTGCGCCGGGGTGATCGCCGCGAGCTCCTCGCGGGTCGGCTCCCGCGGGCTCGGCGGGTTGGCGAACCACCACACCTGGCCGTCGGGGTGGATCAGGTAGCCGAAGAAGCACCTCCTGCCGAAGATGAAGTGGCTCGTCCCGGGCTCGCCCGGCACCGTGACGCCCGTCGCGAAGCCGCCGGTGTTCAGCAGCCCGACGTGCCGGGCGCGGGGGGCGCCGGGGTCGATGAGCGTACGGGTGCGCGAGCGCAGCCCGTCGGCGCCGACCAGCAGGTCGCCCCGGGCCTCGCCGCCGTCGGCGAAGACCGCCCGCACCCCGTCGCGGGTGATCGAGGCGTCGGTGAGGCGTTTGCCGTAGGTGATCCGCACGCCGCGCCGTACGGCCTCGTCGCGCAGCGTCCGGTAGAGGTCGGAGCGCTTCAGCGTCCGGCTGGGCTGCGTGAGGGTGGCGAGCCGTTTTCCGCGGCCGTTGCGGATCTCCATGCGGGGCGAGTCCATGCCCAGGGAGGCGACCTGCTCGCGCAGGCCGAGGACGCGCAGCGCCTCGAGCCCGTTGATCGCGATGGTGAGGAAGGCGCCCACGCCCTCGGAGCCGCGGTCGTAGGCCTCGAAGACCTCCACGTCGAGGCCGGCGCGCTGCAACGCCATGGCCGTCACCGGGCCGGCGATGCCGCCGCCGATGACCAGAACTTTTTTAGTCATAAAATGACTATACATAAGATGACTATCAACTGCCACGTCGTACGATGGCGTCATGTCCCCGAGGCGATCACCCCTGGCAATGGCGCTGCTCTCGCTGGTCGCCGAGGCGCCGATGCACGCCTACCGGATGCAGCAGCTGATCAAGGAGCGGCACAAGGACGACGTGGTCAACGTCGCGCAGCGCAACAGCGTGTACCAGACCATCGACCGGCTGCTCCGCGAGGGCCTCATCGCGGTCCGCGAGACCTCGCGCGAGGAGAACCGCCCCGAGCGGACGGTCTACGAGCCCACCGGGCCGGGCCTGGAGACGCTGCGGGCCTGGATGCGCACGATGCTCTCCACCCCGGCCCGGGAGTTCCCGGAGTTCCCCGCCGCGCTCGCCTTCCTGCCCGTGCTGCCGCCCGAGGAGGTCCGCGCCGCGCTCGACGAGCGCCTGGAGTCCCTCGCGGCGCGGCTGGCGACGCTGGAGAGCGACCTGGCCGGGGGCGCGGCCTTCCTGTCGCGGGTGTTCCTGGTGGAGTCGGAGTACCAGCGCGCCGTGCTCAGGGCCGAGTTCGACTACGTCCGCGACCTGGCCGACGACCTGCGCTCCGGGCGGATCACCTGGACCTGCCCGCTGTAGGGCGTTCCCGCAGGGGTGTTCCCGATGATCGCCCGGCCGTCGCCCGGCCGGAAACAAAAGCGGGCCGGCGAGCTCCCGGCGGCCCGGGAAGCTTTTTTCTGAAACCGCTTTAAAGGAATGACCGAAACAGCGGGTCAACGGCAGGAAGCGCCCATCTCCCTCCACCGCGAATGCATTTTCTCGACATTTTCCGCTTTTCTTGGTTGTTTTGTGGGTTTTCGTGGCGGGCTCGGCGCCCCGGCGAAGGGCCGCGTCCCTCCGGTGACCGCCGGGACGGGTATCGGGGCCGCTCCGAGGCGCGAACCTCCCGTGGGCGGCGGGCGGGGCGCGGGCGATCGCGCGCGTCCCGGGAACCGCTCGTACACCTCAGACCAATGGCATTTCCCCCCATTGACACCTTCTGGACATTTAGGGAATATGCAGAAGGTTTTCATTCGCCTCCAACATGATCGAAAAGCCCGCCGGGCCCTCCAGGCGGGTTTCAGGATGATTCGCCTTACTTTTTCGGCCGGTGCGGCGTCATTTCCGCCCCGTCCGCGTCCCGTGCCCGCAGCGGGCGCCCTCCCCTTCACCGCCGCCACCTTCGACGCCGATCTCGACGCCACCGGCACCGCGTGACCACGACCGCGCCGGCGGTGTGACCACGCCTGCCCGAACGCCCCCGACGAGAAGACCAGCCGGCCCAGCACCAAGGAGTTCGACGGTGAACACAGAGAAGGAGGGGGCGGCGCCGATCCGGCCGCCGTCGGAGACGCCGCAGACGGGAAGGGACTCCCTGGCCCTGCACGGGGGCGAACCCGTCCGCCGCACCCCCTGGCCGACCTACGACAAGGGGGCCGTCTTCGTCCACCCCGAGGACGAGGAGGCGGCGCTGCGCGCCATCCGCAGCCACCTGTACTTCCGGTACGACTACCGGGCCCAGCGCGACACCGAGTGCGGCAGGTTCGAGGAGGACCTCTGCCGCTACCTCGGCAGCAGGCACGCGCTGGCCGTGTCGAGCGGCACCACCGCGATCGCGCTCGCCATCATGGCGGCGGGCGTCCCGCCGGGCTCCCTGATCGCCTGTCCCGGCTTCACCTTCGTCGCCACACCCAGCGCCATCGTGCTCGCCGGATGCACCCCGCTGCTGGTGGAGGTCGACGAGAACCTGCAGATGGACGTCGAGGACCTGCGCCGCCGCTGGAGACCCGAGATCAGGGGGATCCTGGTCGTCCACATGCGCGGCTTCGCCGCCGACGTGGAGACGCTGACGCGCTTCGCCGCCGAGATGGGCGTGCCGCTGTTCGAGGACGCCGTCCCGGCCTTCGGCGCCGAGCTGGGAGGCCGCAAGCTCGGCACCTTCGGCCTCGCGGGCGCCTTCAGCACCCAGTCCGACAAGTCGCTCAACTGCGGCGAGGGCGGTTTCCTGGCCACGGACGACAGCGTGCTCTTCGCCCGCGCGGTGGTGCTCTCCGGCGCGTACGAGGGGCGTTTCCGCAGGCACTTCCCGGACGGCGAGCCACCGATCGCCACCGACCTGGACCTGCCGCTGCTCAGCTTCCGGATGGACGAGATCCGCGCCGCCCTGCTGCGCGCGGAGATGAAACGGCTGCCGATCCGCCTGGAACGCTTCCGGAGCAACTACGCCTACGTGGCCCGGGCGCTCGCCGACCTCCCCGGGATCGCCATCCGGCGGCCCGTGGCACCCGGCGCCTACCTGGGCGAGGCGTTCATCTTCCGGGTCCCCGGCGTGGACGCGAAGTGGTTCGCCCGCGCGCTGTGCTGCGAGGGCGTGGACGCGCGCAACCTCGGCTCCGACGAGGACACCAACGTGCGGGTCTTCTGGAACTGGCGGTTCCTGTTCGGTTCCCGGCACGTCGAGGAGATCAAGGCGTTGCTGCCGGCGACCACCCGCCACCTGGAGGAGGCGATCGACGTCCCGCTCTCCTCCAGCCTCTCCACCGAGGACTGCGACCACCTGATCAGCGCGGTCCGCAAGGTCGTGGGCGCGCTCGGGTCCGGCCACCCCGCGCTGGCCGGCACCACCGCCGTCGGGCAGTAGGGGTGGGAGCCTCCGCACCGGGGAGCCGCATCCCGCGCCGCGCCCTCCTCGGGGTCTTCGGCGGCCTGTTCTGCGGCTACCTGGGGCTCACCTCGGCGATCCCGGTGCTGCCGGGCTTCGTCAGGGAACGCTTCGGCGCCGGGGACCTCGCGGTCGGGCTGGTGGTCACGGCGACGGCGCTCACCGCGCTGCTGGTGCGTCCCGTCTCCGGCCACCTGGCCGACACCTACGGCCACCGGCGCGTCATGCAGGCGGGCGCGCTGCTCGTCGCCGTCGGAGGCCTGCTCTACTTCCCGCCGCTCGGCCTGGGCGGTCTCGTGGCCGTCCGCCTGCTGCTCGGGGTCGGCGAGGCGGCGCTCTTCACCGCGGGAGCCGTCTGGGTCGTGTCGCTCGCGCCCCACGAGCGGCGCGGGCAGCTCATCGGGCTCTACGGCGTCAGCATGTGGGGCGGGATCTCGGCGGGGACCCTCCTCGGCGCCGTGCTGCTGGACCTCGGCTACGGCGCGGTCTGGGGCTTCAACGCCGCCGCGGCCCTCCTCGGTCTGCTGCTGATCGTCTCCGTTCCGGAGGCGTCCCGCGCCGCACGTCCGGTCGCGGAACCACAGCTCGCGGAACCGGCGCCGACGGAGCCGCGGGCCGCGGAACCAGCTCTCACGGAACCGGCGGCGGCGCCGGTCACGGGACCGCCGGACCGGGGACGGCCGGGCAGGTGGCAGAGGCTGCTGCCGCGCCCCGCCCTGCTGCCCGGCCTGGCGCTCGCGCTCGCCGCCGCCGGGTACGCCGGCGTCGCCGCCTTCGTCGTCCTGCACCTGCAGGCCAGGGGCACGGGTTCGGGCGTCGTCGCGCTCAGCGTCTTCAGCGCCGTCTACGCCGGTACGCGGCTGGTCATCGGCCACCTGCCGGACCGGCTCGGGGCGCGCCGGGTCGCGACCTGGTCCGGCGCCGGGGAGGCCGTGGGCCTTCTGATCATCGCCCTGGCGCCGAACCTGCCCGTCGCCGTGATCGGCAGCGTGGTCATGGGGGTCGGGTTCTCGCTGCTGCACCCCTCGCTGGCCCTGATGGTGATGGACCGCACCGATCCCTCCCGGCAGGGGGCGGCGCTCGGGGCCTACACCTCCTTCTGGGACCTGGGCCTGAGCGTGTGGGGGCCGCTGCTCGGAGTGGTCGCGGCGGGTCTCGGTTATCCCGCCGTCTTCGTCGCCGGGGCCTGCTGCGCGGCGGCGGCCGTGGCGGTGGCGCTGAGCGTCCGCCGGCCGGACGCGGAGCCGGCGGCGTCGAGTCGAGTCAGGAGCACGCCTTGAACACATCGGACCGGTCCCCGCTCACGATCCTGTGCGTCACCGGATGGTGCCGCAACGGCAGCACCATCATCGGCAACATCCTCAACGAGGTCCCGGGGGTCTTCCACGCCGGCGAGCTGCACTTCCTGTGGATGAACGCCGTGGGGAAGGGCTCGAACAGCTCCTGCGGCTGCGGCAGGCCGCTCACGGAGTGCCGGATCTGGTCGGAGGTCCTGCGGGCCGTCCGGCCCGCCGGGCTCTCGGCGGAGACGCACGCCGCCGTCGTCCGCCGCCGCCAGCTGTCGTGCGTGCGGACCCGGCACACCTGGCGCGTCCTGCGCCGGGGCCTCCACCGCGACGACGTCCGCGAGCACGCCGGGCTGATGACGCGGACCTACCACGCCGTCGCCGGGCTGACGGGCGCGCGCGTGATCGTGGACACCACCAAGATCCCCGGTGAGGCGGCCCTGCTGCCCCACCTCGACGGCGTGCGGCCCTACTACGTCCACCTGGTACGTGATCCGCGGGCCGTCGCCCAGTCCTGGAGCAGGGAGAAGGAGTACTGCTACGTCATGTCGTCGCCGAAGAGCACGGCCTACTGGCACGGCTTCAACGTGGCCTCGCAGGCGATCCTCCGGCACAACAGGGACAGGTCGGTGTTCCTGCGCTACGAGGACTTCATCGCCGACCCCGCGGGGACGATCGACGGACTGCTCCGGTTCTGCGGCGCCGACCCGGCGGGCAACCCGATGCGCGGCCGGACGGTCGAACTGCGCCCCAACCACACGGTCACCGGCAACCCGGACCGCTTCCACGCCGGCCCCACGTTCATCAGGGAACGGGACGACTCCTGGACGACCGAGCTCGCCTGGCCGGCCCGGCTGGCCGCCACCACGCTGTCCTGGCCGCTCTTCGGGCGCTACGGCTACCCCCGCGGCGGCCCCCTGACCCCCGCGAGACCCGCACACCCGTGAGACCCGCACATCCGCACACCCGCACGGCACCGAGGAGGACGGTTGGACCTGGGACTCGACGACAGGGTAGCGCTCGTCGCCGGAGGGTCGAGCGGGCTCGGTCTCGCCGCGGCCATGGAGCTGGCCCGGGAGGGCGCGCACGTCGCGATCGGCGCACGCGATCCCGGCCGGCTCGCCGAGGCGGAACGGCGCCTGAAGGAGGTGGCGCGCGGACGCGTCCACGCCACCGGCGTCGACATCACCGACGAGAACGCGGCCCGCCGCTGGGTCGACGGCGTCGCCGCCGACCTCGGCGCGCTCCACATCGTCCTGGTCAACGGCGGCGGCCCGCCGATCGGCGCGGCGACGCGGTTCGAGCCGTCCGAGTACCGGGGAGCCGTCGACCGGGTGCTGCTGCCCGCGGTGACCCTCGCCCTGGCGGCGCTGCCGCACCTGCGGGCCGCGCGCTGGGGACGGCTGCTCTTCGTGACCTCGGAGACGGCGAGCGTCCCCGTCGCCCAGCTCGCGCTCTCGGGGATGACGCGTGCCGCCATCGTGCGCTTCGCCCAGTCCCTCGCCTCGGAGGTCGGACGTGACGGCGTCACCGTCAACGTGCTGGCGCCCGCCGCGACCCGTACCCCGGCGGTGGAGCGGGCCGCGGCGAGGCTGGCCGGGGACGGCGGCGACCCCGAGGCGGAACTGCGCGCCATGGGGCGGCACAACGCGCTGGGCCGTATCGCGGCGCCGGAGGAGTTCGCCGCCGTCGCCGCGTTCCTGGCGGGGGAGCGCGCCTCCTTCGTCACCGGCGTGGTCCACCTGATCGACGGCGGCGCCAGCGTGGTGGGGCCGGAGGCCTCCCACCTCACCTCCGCGGCCAAGGACACCTACACCTGACCACCCGAGACCCCGCGATCGCCTCACCACCCGAGCCCCCGCGGCCCCCTGACCGACCGCGACCCCGCGATCGAGGACACCCGCGCCCGACGGCCCCGGCACCCCGCCGGACCCCGGGACCCGCCGCACCGGCGAGAACAAGGAAGGAACCCGTGATGTCAGCGACCGGCCACGTGTACACCGAGAGGGACGTCGAGGACTTCTTCGACCAGACCCTGCGCACCTATCTGAGCTTCTGGGACGGCGACGGAGTCCTGCACACCGGCTACTTCGCCGGTGACGCCGACGACGACTACCGCGCCGCCGCCGAGCGGACGTCGGAGATCCTGGCCGCCGACGCCGGGATCGACGGCTCGTCCCACGTGCTGGACGTCGGCTGCGGCTGCGGCAACTTCCTGATCCACCTGGCCGGGCGGTTCGGCTGCCGGGGAGAGGGGCTGGACCTCAGCGCGGAGCGCGTCGCGTTCGCGCGGGAGGCGCTCGGCGCGCACGACGGGCTCGACCTGACGTTCCGCCAGGGGTCGGTGACGCGGATGCCCTACGAGGCCGGGACCTTCAGTCACGTCGTCAGCCAGGACGCGCTCTGCCTGGTGCCGGACAAGCCGACCAGTCACACCGAGATCCACCGGGTCCTGCGTCCCGGAGGCGTCTTCGCCTTCTCCGACTTCCTCCAGCCCCGGGAGGAGGTCGGCGAGCGCGCCCGCAAGCACGTCTACGACCGGGTGAGGTGGAACGGGGGCTACTCGTTCGTCGGCTACCAGACGGCCCTGGAGCGGGCGGGTTTCGAGATCCTCCTGGCCCGCAACCTGGAGAGCCACATCCGGCAGACGTACCGCGTGCTGGGCAGGACGGCCGCCGAGCGCGCCGAGGCGACGACGGACACCGCGGCCCGCGACTGGATGCTGGCCTTCTCCGAGTCCTGCGCCGAGATCCAGATCGCCATCGACGACGGCGAGTTCGGCTGGGGGATGTTCGTCGCCCGCAAGCCACGCACCACCACGTCCTAGCGCCGGCCGGTGCCCCCCAGTGAACCCGTGCCGAACGGCGCCCGAACCACCAGTGAGTGAGGAAGTCATGCAGCGCGACGAAGGCGTGAAGCGGACGATGGCGGAAGTCGTCGCCCAACGGAAGAACGAGATGTCACCGGGCCGGATGTTCGTGGAGGCCTGCGCCGCCAAGGGACTGGAGGCCTCCGTCGAGTACGACGTGACGATCACCGACTCGCTGACCAGCTCACGCAGGAAGCCCCGCTACCCGGCGCGCAACATGCTCAAGGTCGTCGACCTGTCCCGCGACCCCCGGCGCTTCTACTGGCACGAGAGCCCTCCCCGGCCGGGCGACCCCGAGGTCGACGAGGCCGACCTGAGGCGGGAGGCGGCCAACCGTTTCCACCGGTCGCCGATCCCCGAGCTGTGCACGACCACCGCGTGGGTGCAGGTCCCGCCGGAGTTGTGGGAGGACCCCGAGACGTTCGAGTCCTTCATCAACTACCGGCTGATCGTCCGCCTCGGCACGGCCGAGAACCACACGATCATCCGCGGCGAGGGCGGGCTGCTGAACATCCCGGGCATCCCGCGCATGACGTCGAAGGGGCCGTTCACCTCGACGATCCTGGCGGCCTGCAACGAGGCGGAGCAGATGGGGGGCACGGCCGACGGGCTCATCATCAACCCCGTCGACTACTACCGGTTCATGGGACAGGGCCGCCTGATGGACGACCTGGAGAGGAACGGCGTCTTCATCGTCCGGACGCGCCTGGTCGACCCGGGGACCGCCATCGTCGGCGACTTCGGGCACGGCGCCCAGCTCTTCGACGCCGGGCGCTCGGTGATCCGCTTCGACGAGCCGCCGCCGGGCACCTTCGCCGAGCCCGGCATCGCGCTCAAGGCCGAGATCTACGAGCGGGTCGTGGTCAACCTGCTGACCAACGTCTTCATCGTGACCCTTTCACCGTGACCCGGTAGAGGCCCGCAGAGGAAGGACGGCGCCATGCCGGCGATGCCCGCCCCGAAGACCCCCCAGCCCTTCCGGTACGACCCGGACGTCCTCGTCGTCGGCGGCGGCGTCGTCGGCCTGTTCTGCGCCTACCACCTGCGCCGCGCCGGCCTGCACGTGACCGTCGTCGAACGCGGGCCGATCGGCGGCCCGCAGTCCTGCTCGTACGGCAACACGGGCTTCGTCGGGACCCAGGGCGCGCTCCCGCTGGCCGAACCCGGCGTGATGGCCCAGGGACTGCGCTGGCTGCTCGACCCGGAGAGCCCCTTCCACATCAGACCCCGCCCGGATCCCGCCCTGCTGCGCTGGCTCTGGCACTTCCGCCGGGCCTGCAACGAGCGGGACGCGAGGGCGGGTTTCCGGGTGCTGGTCGACATGAAGAAGCGCAGCCTGGACATCCTCCGCGAGCTCTGCTCCGCCGGCGACCTCGCCCCGGCCTTCACCGCCCAGGGCATGCTGCTGACCTACCGGACCCCGCAGGGATTCGAGAAGGCGTGCCGATCGGTGCCCGCGACGGTGGCCGGCGGCGTACCGCTGCGGGTGCTGGAGCCGGGGGAGCTGCGCGAGCTCGAACCGGACGTCGAGTTCGACGTCCACGGCGCCCTGTACAACGAGGAGGGCGCCTACCTGCGCGTCCCCGAGTTCGTCACCGGGCTGGCCCGCCGGCTGCGGGAGATGGGAGTCGAGATCCACGAGGGGACGGAGGTCGTCGGCTTCGCCGCCGGGGGAGGGGAGGTCAGGCGGGTCAGGACCACGCGTGGCGACTTCACCCCCGCCGAGACGGTCGTCGCCGCCGGGACGTGGTCGGCGGAGTGCGCCGGAGAGCTCGGCGTCGGCCTCGACCTGCAGCCCGCCAAGGGGTACTCGATCACGGTCGAGGCACCGGCGGGCGCCCCCCGGCTGCCGGTCCTGTTCGGCGAGGGGAAGGTCGCGCTCGTACCGCTCGGCGACCGCCTGCGCTTCGGCGGGACCCTGGAGCTGTCGGGCATGGACGCCACGGTCTCCCGCCGCCGGGTGGACGGCATCCTGCGCACCGTCCACACCTACCTGCCGGGGATGGAACGCACCCAGATCCTGGAGACCTGGAGCGGCTTCCGGCCCTGCAGCCCGGACGGGCTGCCCTTCCTGGGGCGGGCCGGTTCCCACCGCAACCTCTCCGTCGCGTGCGGCCACGGCCACATCGGCATGGGCCTCGCACCGGTCAGCGGCAGGCTGATCGCCCAGATCGTCACCGGGGAGCGACCCGAGATGGATCTCACGCCGCTGCGGCCCGGACGCTACGGCGGCCGGTTCCCGCGCCGGCGGCTCCGGCGCTGAACGCGACCCGCCCCGAGATCCGCCCCGCGACCCGCCGCCGGGGCCCTGCCCCGCCCGTGGGCGGGGCGTTCACCGTGACACAGTCCCAGAAGGGGAGAGGACCGCGATGAAAGCCGAGACCGAGACCGATGCCGGCACCAGGACCGGGATCGAACCCGGGCCCGAGTCCCGCACCGAACCCGGCGCGGAGCCCGGGGTGGAGCCCGGGGCGGAGTCCCGTGCCGGGGCCCGGACGGGGAGAGGACGTGACGCCGTCATCGGCGTCATCTGCATGGACACCTCGTTCACCAAGATCCCGGGGCACATCCGCAACCCGGCCACCTTCGGCTTCCCCGTCCTCTACCGGGTCGTGGAGGGCGCGACCGCCGAACGCGTGGTGACCCGGGCCGACCCCGGCCTGCTCGGCCCGTTCGTCGACGCGGCCCGGGACCTCCAGGCGCGGGGCGCGGCGGCCGTCACCAGCGGCTGCGGCTTCCTCGCCGTCTTCCAGAGGGAGCTGGCCGACGCGGTCACGGTGCCGCTCTACTCCTCCAGCCTGATCCAGGTGCCCATGGTCGCCCGCATGATCCGCTCCGACCAGAAGGTCGGCCTGCTGGTGGCCGACGAACGCTCCCTCACCCGGCGCCACCTGGCGGGCGTGGGGGCCGAGGACGTCCCGGTCTGCGTGGCGGGCATGGAGGAACAGCCGGAGTTCCGCGAGGTCATGCTGGAGGCCCGGCGCCCCGATCTCGACGCCGCCCGCCTGGGCCGCGAGGTGCTCGGGCAGGCCGGGCGGCTGGCCCGGGAGAACCCCGACATGGGAGCGCTCGTCATCGAGTGCACCGACCTGGTGCCGTACGCGCACGCCGTCCAGGAACGGATCGGCCTGCCGGTCTTCGACATCGTGACGCTCACCGAGATGGTCCACCAGGGCCTCACCCGCCGCTCCTACGGCGCCCCGGCGCCCGCCGGGCGGGGGGCCGCCCGGTGAATCAGGCGCACCGGCCGGGCCGCGCGTGAACGGACGCCGCGTCCCCCTAGCGTCCTGCCGCGTCCTCGTGCCCGAGACGGTGTCCCGGGCACGAGGACCGTGGGCTCACCCCTTGTAGTTGAACACCTGGCGCAGGGTGTGCTGGACCGCGACCAGGTCCTTCTGGTCGTTCATCACCTGGTCGATCGGCTTGTACGCCTCCGGGTGCTCGTCCACCAGGGCCGCCGCCCGGTTCGCGTTCCAGGTGCGGCCGCGCATCGCCTCGGTCAGCGACGCCGCCGACAGCTCCCGCCTGGCCTTGGTGCGCGACATCCTGCGCCCCGCCCCGTGGGAGCAGGAGTTGTACGACATCGGGTTGCCGAGGCCGCGCACGATGTACGAGCGCGTCCCCATCGATCCCGGGATCACGCCCTCGTCACCGGTGTCGGCCTTGATGGCCCCCTTGCGGGTGATCCACAGATCCTTGCCGTCGTGGCTCTCCCGCTGGGTGAAGTTGTGATGGCAGTTGATCGTCCTGATCCGCCCGCCCTTGCCGACGACGCGGAACAGGGCCTCGCTCAGCACCGTGTCCATCCGGGCGCGCGAGGCCATGGCGTACGCCTGCGACCAGAGCATGTCCTCGATGTAGGCGGTGAACTCCGGCGTGTTCTGCACCAGGTAGGCCAGGTCCGGATCCTCCAGGCCCACCGCCTGCTTCTTCATCAGCTTCTTGGCGTCGACGATGTGCTTGGTGGCGAGCTGGTTGCCGATGCCGCGCGACCCCGAGTGCAGCACCGTCCAGACCCGGTCACGCTCGTCCAGGCAGACCTCGACGAAGTGGTTGCCGGAGCCGAGGGTGCCGAACTGCAGCGAGACCTTCTTCTCCTGCTGGGGGGTCAGGCCGGTGTGCGGGCGGCCGAGGTCGCTCAGCGCGCGGTCCAGCGACGGGTCGTCGTGCCCCTTGCCGACACCGGCCGGGATGCGCCTCTCCACCAGCGGCATCAGCGCGGCGAGGGTGTCGGGCAGGTCGGCGGCGGTGAGCGTGGTCTCGGTCGCGACCATGCCGCAGCCGATGTCGACGCCCACGGCGGCGGGAATGATCGCTCCCTCGGTGGGGATCACCGATCCGACCGTCGCGCCGATACCGATGTGCGCGTCGGGCATGAGGGCGACGTGACCGGAGACGAACGGCAGGCGGGCGGCGCGCGCGGCCTGCTCGATCGTACCCTCGTCGATCTCGCTGGCCCACGACACCAGGTTCGGTGCGGGCTTGTTCGGCATGATGATCTCCTTCGTTGCGAGAGTCAGTCTGCCCACCCACGGCGTGAGATCCCACCCATTTTATCCGCCGCCGCGTGACCGGCCCGCGACGCCGGCCCTCACCGGGGGACGAGGCCGGAGAGGGAGCCGGGAACGGGGCGGGAACGGCGTTCGAGGAATCAACCACCCCGGGGTGATGTTGAACCGGTGACGGCCCGTCCGGGGCCGGGCGGGTGGTAGGCCGTAGGCTGGTCCCCTGTTCGCACACAGGCGACCGACCGGAAGGTGGCACTCCGTGTTGCAGGACTCGTTCGGGCGTGTGGCGACCGATCTGCGGGTGTCCCTCACGGACCGCTGCAACCTGCGCTGTTCCTACTGCATGCCCCCCGAGGGGCTGGAGTGGCTGCCCAAACCCGAGTTGCTGACCGCCGACGAGATCGTCCGGCTGGTCACCATCGGGGTGGAGCGGCTGGGCATCACCGAGGTCCGCTACACCGGGGGCGAGCCACTGCTCCGCCGCGAGCTGACCGACATCGTGTCCCGCACCGCCTCCCTGGCCCCCGCCCCGCAGGTCTCGCTGACGACCAACGGGATCGGCCTGAGCCGGACGGCCGCCTCGCTGGCCGCCGCCGGTCTGAGCCGGGTCAACGTCTCCCTCGACACCCTCGACCGCGAGACCTTCAAGAGGCTCGCCCACCGCGACCGGCTGAACGACGTCCTGCGGGGCCTGGAGGCCGCCGACGCCGCCGGGCTGCGCCCGGTCAAGATCAACACGGTGCTGATGCGCGGGATCAACGACCACGAGGCCGTGCCGCTGCTGCGCTACTGCCTGGAGCGGGGATACGAGCTCCGGTTCATCGAGCAGATGCCGCTGGACGCCCAGCACGGCTGGACGCGGGAGAACATGATCACGGCCGACGAGATCCTCGCCCGGCTCAGGGAGGACTTCCGGCTGACCGACGACGATCCGGTGGAGCGCGGCAGCGCCCCGGCCGAGGGCTTCCTCGTCGACGGCGGACCGGCCAGGGTCGGCGTCATCGGCTCGGTCACCCGCCCGTTCTGCGGCGCGTGCGACCGGGTGCGGCTCACCGCCGACGGTCAGATCCGCAACTGCCTGTTCGCCACCGACGAGTCGGACCTGCGGGCCGCGATGCGCTCCGGCGCCGATGACGACGAGATCGCCGAGCGGTGGCGGTCCGCGGTCAGGATCAAGAAGGCCGGTCACGGCATCGACGACCCCTCCTTCCTGCAGCCGTCCCGCCCGATGTCCGCCATCGGCGGATGACGGCCCGGTACGACGCCTGCGTCCTGGCGGGCGGCCTCGCGAGGCGGCTCGGTGGCCGCGACAAGCCGGGCATGAGCGTGTCCGGCCGCCCGCTGGTCGAGTCGGTGGCCGCCGCCGTGGCCGGCGCGGACAGGCTGGTGATCGTCGGGCCGTCACGTCCCGGACTGCCGCGCGCGATCTTCCGCCGCGAGGACCCGCCGGGAGGCGGCCCGGTCCCGGCCCTCCGGGCGGGGATGACCGAGGTGACCGCCCCGTGGGTGGCGCTCCTCGCCGCCGACCTGCCGTTCCTGGCGGCCGGGCACGTCGTTGCCCTGCTGGAGGCGGCCGGGGGAGGTGAACCGGCCGGAGCACAGGAGCCGGCCGCGGGGCCGGCGGCCGGGAGGCGGGCGCCGGTACGGGCATCGGCGGCCGGGACACCGGCCGGGGCGGTGCTCGCCGACGACGACGGGCGCGAGCAGTGGCTCGCCGGGGTCTGGCGGACGGAGAGCCTGACGCGGGCGCTCACCCGCTACGAGGGCCGGTCGCTGCACGGCCTGCTGGCCCCGCTCTCCCCGGTCGTCCTTCGCCTGGCCGGCAGGCCGTGGTTCGATTGCGACACCATGGACGATCTGCGCAGGGCCCGCGAGGCGGGGCCGGGCTCCGGCGGCGGAGACGCGAGCGCGTCCCCCGGCGGGGACACGGCCCCGGGGACACGGCACCGGGGACCGGCGTGACCGAGAACGAGGAGTGAGAGTTGAACGTGCTGGCGGAGTGGACCGCGCTGGTCTGCCGGGAACTGGGCATCGATCCCGCGACGGTCGACCGTGACGAGCTTCTGGACCTGACCAAGGAGGTCGCGCACGGGGTGACCCGACCGGCCGCGCCCCTGACGGCATACCTGCTCGGTCTGGCCCAGGGGGCGGGGACGGCGCCGCCCGGCACGGTGGAGCGGCTGACCGCGCTGGCGCGCGACTGGGAGCGGGCGACGGCCGAGACAACGGGCGACGAATAACAAAGTC
The DNA here is from genome assembly GCF_040640155.1 of Streptosporangium sp. NPDC023615. Lineage (NCBI taxonomy): Bacteria > Bacillati > Actinomycetota > Actinomycetes > Streptosporangiales > Streptosporangiaceae > Streptosporangium > Streptosporangium sp. NPDC023615. The sequence continues at coordinate 56,459 of NZ_JBFABE010000032.1, read as the reverse complement.
AGAAGACCAGTAAGCAAAAGTCTTATAAAAGGGCGACGCCGGGTGGTTACGGGGGCAAACCACCCGGCGTCGCTTCATCGGCGTTCCGACGGGGGCCCGGAACGCCGGCAACAGTGCCCCGACGGGGGACCAGGGCACTTGGTTAAAGCGTACACCTACTACCCTTGGGATGCGTCAAGACTTAGTCACGACCCGATCTCGCGTCGATGGAGCGGGATCTCGCTCTGTGTGTAATCCCCCAAGTCAGGGGCGCCGGACGGCCCTCGCGGCGGTGCGTTGGCCCCGATCACGGCAACGTATGGTAAAAAGATCGCTCCGGCGAAGAGCAGGAGCCTGACGGGCATCGGGGCGGGCACGGTGAAGGCGAGGATCAGGCAGAGCAATCTGATCCCCATCTTGATGAAGTAGCTCTTCTCGCGCTTGCCGATGTCATCGCTCAGGGAAGGCTGGGCGTCGGTCACCTGGTGGACCACCGGGCGGCCGCGCCGTCCGTTCACCCTTCCCCATCTGGGCCTCATAGCGGCCGGCTGTGAACGGTCATGCGGTCACCGCTTTCTGGGAACAAGCATGAGATGACAGATCGAACGTACCGGGTGACCGAAGTGGTCGGAACGTCGGGGGAGAGCGTCGAGGCCGCCGTGCGCAACGGCGTCCGCCGCGCCGCCCAGACCCTGCGCCACCTCGACTGGTTCGAGGTGACCGAGATCAGGGGGCACATCGAGGAGGGGGAGGTCGGCCACTTCCAGGTCTCGATGAAGGTCGGATTCCGCCTGGAGGACGACGAGGACGGCTGATCCCGTACACGCCGGGCCCTCCGGTGAGCCTGTACGCCGGGCCCTCCGGTGGCGCAGACTGCCGGGGTGGACGAGAGACGGACCGGGCGAGCCTGGAGGGAACGGACGCCGAGACCGCGCGGGTCGTGCGACGCGCGCGGGCTCCGTGCCGCTCACGGAGCACGCGGGCCGTGGGGATCGCGGGGCGCGCGGATCACGCTGGCCGCGGCGCTGATCCTGCTGACCGGCTGCGCGGCCCCGGCGGACGGCTCGCCCGCCGGGTCGGGCGGGTCCGCCGCCGTCGCCGCCCAGGGCCCGGGAACGGCCCCGGGGCCCGCCGCGACGCCGCGGTCCGTGACATCACCGGGATCCGGTACGACGCCGCGATCCGGTACGACGCCGCGATCCGGTACGACGCCGCGGCCCGGCACGTCGCCGCGGCCCGCGACGGCCCCGCGGCCGGGGACAGGAGGGGAACCACTGCTGCGCCAGAGCGCCACCGAGGTCGCGCGGACGATCCGCAGCCTCCGGAAGATCGACGATCTCCCGATGTACGAGATGACCTTCCACGGCTCCTACGACCGGGAGGCCCCCCTCGGCGAGGAGGAACTGGCCGCCCCCGCGGACGGCTGGGCCTGCTCGCTGTTCGCCCTCGACGGTGACCGGCCGCTGTTCGGCCGGAACTTCGACTGGGACCCCAACCCGGCGCTGATCGTTCACTCCGACCCGCCCGACGGCCACGCCTCGGTCTCCGTCGTGGACCTGTTCCACCTGCTGGGCCGCTCGACCCCGCCGGACCCGGCCTCCGCCTCCGACCGCCGCAGGATGGCCCACGCGGTGCTCGCCCCGTTCGACGGCGTCAACGAGAAGGGCCTGGCGATCGGGATGGCCACGGCGCCCGAGGGCGGGCTGCCCCGGCGCTCTCCCGACCGTCCCGAGCTCGGCAGCGTGCGCGTCATCCGGATGATGCTCGACGAGGCGGCGACCGTGGACGAGGCGGTGGCGATCATGCGCCGCTACGACGTGGACTTCACCATCGGGCCGCAGGTCCACTACCTGATCGCCGACGCCACCGGCAGGTCGGTCGTCGTGGAGTACGCCCGGGGCAGGCTCAACGTCATCGACGACCGGATGCTCACCAACTTCACCATGACCGGCACCTCGGCCGCCCAGCGCAGGACCGACGGCCGCTACGGCACGCTCGCCCGCGGGCTGCCCGCCGCCAGGGACTGGCGCGACGCCATGGGCCTGCTCCGAAGCGTGGCCCAGACCCACACCCGCTGGTCGGTCGTCTACGACCTCACCGACGCCACCGCCCGGGTGGTGACGGGCCAGCGCTGGGAACGGGTGCACACCGTCCCGCTGGTCCAGCGCTGAACGGGCGGTGACGGCCGGCGTCGCCGGTCCCGCCGGCGTGACGGGCGTGACCGGCGTGACCGGTCTAACTGGCCTGGCTGACCGTCGACATGTTGAAGTCGGGCACCCGGATCGCGGGCATGACCGCGCGGTTGAAGTAGTCGCTCCACTCGCGCGGCAGGGTCCGCTCCGAGACGCCCACCTCGGTCAGGCGGCGCAACAGGTCCACCGGGCTCTCGTTGAAGCGGAAGTTGTTCACCTCGCCCACGACCTCGCCCTTCTCCACCAGGTAGACGCCGTCCCGGGTCAGCCCGGTCAGCAGCAGCGTCTGCGGATCGACCTCGCGGATGTACCACAGGCAGGTCAGCAGCAGGCCGCGCTCGGTGGAGGCGATCATCTCCTCCATCGACGGGCCACCCTCGGGCCCCCGCATGATCAGGTTGTCGATGGCCGGGGTCACCGGCAGGCCGGTCAGCTCGGCCGTGTGCCGGGTCTGCAACAGGCCGGCCAGCCTGCCGTCGGAGATCCAGTCGGTGGGCGCCAGCGGCAGCCCGTTGTCGAACACCGAGGTCTGCCGCCCGGAGGCGTGCGCCACCACGAACGGCGGGCACTCCACCCCGGCCGCCCCGGGGTCGGCGTACAACCGGATCGGCAGCGGGGACAGCACGTCGCCGACGCGGGTGCCGCCGCCCGGCCGGGAGAAGACCGTGCGCCCCTCCAGGGCGTTGCGGGCTCCGGCCGACCAGTACAGGTAGATCATCAGATCCGCCACGGCCGACGGCGGCAGCAGCGTCTCGTAGCGGCCCGCGGGCAGGTCCACCCGGTTCTCGGCCCACCTCAGGCGCCGGGCCAGCCCGGCGTCCAGGGCCGCCACGTCGACGTCGGCGAAGTCGCGGGTGGAGACCCCCGCCCAGGCCGAGCGCCTCATGTCGGGGGACTTGGCGTTGAGCTCCAGGCGGCCGGTGGGCTGGACGTGCCGGAGCCGGGCACCGGCCGAGGTGCCCACGAAGGTCGTCGTGACCTTGTGCTCGGCGAACCCGTACAGCCTGCGCCCGCCCGCCTCGGCCGTGGCGAAGGCCTCTCCCAGGGCGGGGGCGAAGGATCCGAAGACCCCGATCGAGGTCGGCTCGGCCGGGTCGTCCCAGTCGCCGGAGCGGCTGCCCTCCGGCAGCGGCCGGGCGTCCTCGGACGGCCGCGCGTCCTCGGCGGCGTGGTCGGCGGCGGCCACCACGTCGTCGAGCCCGTCAGGCCCGACCGCCGCGCGCGACACCACGCCCACACCCCGGCCCACGATGGAGATCACGGTGAGCTGGGACGAGCGCGACACGCCGTTGGTGGTCAGGGTGTTGCCCGCGAAGCGCAGGTTGGCGCCCGACCCCTCCTCCACGATCACGACGGTGTCGTCGGCCGTGGAGAGGTCCAGCGCCCTCTCGACCATCTCCTGGGGGCTCATCCCGCTCCTCTCCCGGCCACCGTGTTCACCGTGTCACCGTGCTCTCCGGTCCCTCCGCCGCATGCGTTCAAGCGCCACTCTCCTGGACGGTGTTGAGCACGCGCACGCCGCGGAAGAGCGCCGACGGGCAGCCGTGGCTGACCGGGGCGATCTGCCCCGGCTGACCCTTGCCGCAGTTGAAGGCCCCGCCCAGCACGTACGTCCGCGGCCCGCCGAGCGCCGCCAGCGACCTCCAGAAGTCGGTCGTGGTGGCCTGGTAGGCGACGTCGCGGAGCTGGCCCGCGAGCCGGCCGTTCTCGATCAGATGGAAGCGCTCCGCGGTGAACTGGAAGTTGCGGCGCTGCATGTCGATGGACCAGCTCCTGTCGCCCACCACGTAGATGCCCCGGTCGACACCGGAGATCAGCTCCTCGGTGGAGGGGCCGTCCGGCGCCGGGCGGAGCGAGACGTTGGCCATCCGCTGGATCGGGGTGTGGCCGGGGGAGTCGGCGAAGGCGCAGCCGTTGGAGGCGCCCAGCCCCTTCAGCAGCGCCGTCCGCCGGTCGAGCTGGTAGCCGACCAGCACGCCGTCGGAGACGATGTCGAACTCCCGGGTGGCGACGCCCTCGTCGTCGTAGCCGATGGTCGACAGGCCGTGCTCGACGGTGCGGTCACCGGTCACGTTCATCGCCTCGGAGCCGTACACCAGCTCGCCGAGCCGGTCGAAGGTCGCGAAACTCGTCCCGGCGTACGCCGCCTCGTACCCCAGGGCGCGGTCCAGCTCGGTGGCGTGCCCCACGGACTCGTGGATCGTCAGCCACAGGTTCGACGGATCGATCACCAGGTCGTACGGCCCCGCCTCGACCGAGGGGGCCCGCAGCTTCTCGGCGAGCAGCTCCGGGATGCGGGCGAGCTCGGCCGGGAAGTCCCAGCCGGTGCCGGTGAGGTACTCGTACCCCCGGCCGACCGGCGGGGCGAGCGTCCGCATCGAGTCGAAGCGGCCCTGGAGCACCCGCATCGCCTGCACCCGGGGATGGACGCGCACCCGCTGCTGGGTGGTGGTCGTCCCGGCCGTGTCGGCGTAGAACTTCTGCTCCTTGACCTGCATCAGCGACGCCTGCGTGTGGTCCACGCCGGGATCGCGCAACAGGCCGCCCGACCAGTCGGCCAGCAGCGCCGCCTTGTCGCCCATCGGCACCTCGAACGGGTCGACCTCGTAGGAGGAGACCCAGGTGACGTCGGCGTGCACCGGCTCGGGGGCCAGCTCCACGGGCTCGCGGTTGACCGCCGCGCAGACGACCGCCACCTCCACCGCCTGCTCGGCGACCGCGACGGCGGCCTCCGCGGTGAGCTCGATGCCCCCGGCGAACCCCCACGTGCCGTCCTTGACCACCCGCACGGCGTACCCGAGCGTGTCGGCGTCGATGGCCCCCTCGAGCGAGGTGTCGGACAGGCGCACGGTCTGGCCGCGGATCCGCTCCAGCCGGAAGTCGGCGTGCTCGACGCCCAGGTCACGGGCGCGCTGCAGGGCCGCGTCCGCCAGCCGCCGCAGCGGCAGGGCGAGGAAGTCGGCGTCGATCTGGCGCATGTCGACGATCCTAGCGCCGTGATCTTGTCCGCCCCGGACAAGAGGGTTACCCCCCGGTAGCCGATACCGTCTGACCATGGCTCGCTCTGTTCTCGTAACCGGCGGCAATCGCGGCATCGGCCTCGCGATCGCCCGCGAACTCGCTCAGGCAGGCGACGACGTCGCCGTGACCTACCGATCCGGACAGCCCCCCGAGGGCCTGTTCGGCGTGCGCTGTGACGTCACCAGCACGGCGGACGTGGACGCCGCGTTCGCGAAGGTCGAGGCCGAGTACGGCCCGGTCGAGGTGCTCGTGGCCAACGCGGGCATCACCCGGGACACGTTGCTGCCGATGATGAAGGAGGAGACCTTCACCGAGGTCATCGACGCCAACCTCACCGGCGCCTACCGGGTCGCCAAGCGCGCCACCCGCGGCATGCTCCGGCTCAAGCGGGGACGCATCGTGCTGATCTCCTCGGTGGTGGCCATGCTCGGCTCCGCCGGGCAGAGCAACTACGCCGCCTCCAAGGCGGGCATGATCGGTTTCGCCCGGTCGGCGGCCAGGGAACTCGGCTCGCGCAACATCACCGTCAACGTGGTCGCCCCCGGTTTCGTGGAGACCGACATGACGGCCGAGCTGGACGAGGTGTACCAGGAGCAGATCAGGAAGAACATCCCGCTGGGCCGCTACGCCAGCGCGGAGGAGATCGCACGCGTGGTCAGGTTCGTGGCCGGCGAGGACGCCGCCTACATCACGGGGGCCGTCATCCCCGTGGACGGCGGTCTGGGAATGGGGCACTGACATGGGAATCCTCGAGGGCAAGCGACTTCTGATCACCGGCGTCCTCACCGACGCCTCCATCGCCTTCTCCGTGGCCAAGCTGGCCCAGCAGGAGGGCGCGCAGATCGTGCTCACCGGCTTCGGCCGGCTCAGCCTGGTCGAGCGCATCGCCAAGCGGCTGCCCGAGCCGCCCCCGGTGCTGGAGCTCGACGTCACCGACGAGGAGCACCTCGGCTCGCTGGCCGACCGGGTCGGCGAACACCTCGGCGGGCTGGACGGGGTGGTGCACGCCATCGGCTTCGCCCCGCAGACCGCCCTGGGCGGCAACTTCCTGAACACCTCGTGGGAGGACGTGGCGACCGCCGTGCAGGTCTCCACGTACTCGTTCAAGTCGCTCGCGGTGGCCGCGCTCCCGCTCATGAAGGAGGGCGGCGCGATCGTCGGCCTGGACTTCGACGCGACCAAGGCGTGGCCGGTCTACGACTGGATGGGCGTGGCCAAGGCCGGCCTGGAGTCCTGCTCCCGCTACCTGGCCCGCGACCTCGGCAAGCGGGGCATCCGGGTCAACCTGGTCGCGGCGGGCCCGATCCGGACGATGGCGGCCAGGAGCATTCCCGGCTTCGTCGAGTTCGAGGACAGCTGGCCCGCCAAGGCGCCGCTCGGCTGGGACGTCAACGACCCGGGCCCGGCGGCCAAGGCGTGCGTGGCCCTGCTGTCGGACTGGTTCCCCGCGACGACCGGCGAGATCGTCCACGTCGACGGCGGTGTGCACGCCATCGGGGCGTGACACCTTCCCCGCGGCTTCCCTGCGGTACACGACGGCGCGACGCGGTACACGACGGCGCGACGTCCTTGCGGCGGCGCGGGCCGTCCTTCCGGCGGCGTCCCGTCGGCTAGGCCACCCGGTGATGTCCCGGAGGGACCGGTTCGAACGGTATCGACTCCTTGACGGTCCGCCTGCTGTACAGCAGGCGGACCGCGAGGATCGCCCCGACGAGCACCACCGTGGTGAGCACGGTGCCGGCCGTGTCGGACGACTTGCTCGGCGTCACCGGCCGCTCGTTCTTCATCTGCCGCTGGAGCTCCTGCATCAGCGGGGCCGGCCAGAGCAGCTCCACGCGAGGGGCCTCGGCGTCGACCACGGGTGACGGCCGGGGAGACGGCCTGCGGCCGTGGTCGACGACGAGCGGTTGCGTCTCCGGCGACCGCGGCGGCGCCTGCCAGGTCGTCGCGGGTGCCGGGGTCCTGCGGGTGGGGGTGGGGCTCGGGGTCCGGGAGGGCTTCGGGCTCGGCGAGGGAGTCGGCGACGCCTGCGGCGAGGCCGTCCTCTCCGCCGGGGAGTCGGCCGTCGGGGCGGGGCATCCGGGGGAGCCCGCGACCCGGCAGGGGGCGTCGAGGGTCTTGGGCGGGTTCGACGTCCTGGACGCCTGGTCGTGACCGGAGGCGTCCTGCCGCTCCGCGGGAGCGGGGGCCTTCGTGCTCGGGGTGACCGGTGCCGGCGTCTCCTGTTCCGCGGGCCTTTCCTGCTCCACCGGCGGGGGGGCCTCCTCGGCGTCGTTCCGCTTCTCCTTGCCCTGCCCCTGCCCCTGCCCCTGCCCCTGCCCTTGACCGCGTCCCTGGCCCTGGCCGTTGTCCTTGGGGCGGTCGTCGGAGGGCGACGAGGGAGGCGGCGTGGCGAGCGAGAAGGGGGTGGACAGGAGCGGGGACGGGGAGACCTCCCGGGCGAGCCCGCCCACGACACCTCCCACCGCCCGGCAGACACCGCCGGTCACGGCGCCCAGCAACCCGTCGTGATCACAGTCGTCGTCCCACCCGGACACGTCGCCCCACCAGGTGCGGGACGACTCGCCGCCGGACGACCCGGCGTCGTGCGACACGGCATCGGACGACACGTCACCGCTTCTGCGGTCACGTCCCTTCACGGCGCCGTCGTTCAGGGCGTCGTCCCGTGCGGCGGATCGGGTGAGGTCCGCGGGCGTGGCGTTCGCGGACGTGAGGTCCGAGGGTGTGACGAGGGCCTGTGCGGCGCTCGCGGGCGCGAGCGCGACCGCCGGGATCCCGCTCCCCAGCGCCAGCGTCAAGATGCCCGCGGACATCGCAGCTCGCACTCGTCTCCTTCCCCCGGGCCCGCATCGGCCGTGGCACCTCGCCGATGTCCGGGCGTCCCCCGCCCACCTGTCAGACAGTTTTGTAGGGGGGCTCGCTTTTTCCACGGAAAGTCGCCATTCGGTATCGACTAGTGATACGTGAGACGCATTCTCATTCGGTTCTCTCAATGACGCGCCGGCGCCGTGACCGGGGGGAACGTCCGGCACCGCGACCCCCGTCGTGCCCCGCGCGGCGCCCCTCGTGGTACCCGGCGTCGCACCCTGCGTCACGGCTCGTGTCACGGTCCGCGTCGCGTCTCAGTCGGCCGACACGTCGTCCAGCGCCTCCCTGATCTCCACGGGCAGAGTGAGATCCTCGGCCTGGAGCACCCCGGAGAGCTGTGCGTGCGTGCGGGCGCCGACGATGGCGGAGGTCACCCCCGGCTGGTCGCGTACCCACGACAGGGCCACCGACAGCGGCGAGACGCCCAGCCCCTCGGCCGCGGTCGTCACCGATTCCACCACGCGCCGGCACCGCTCGTCGAGGTAGGGCGTGACGAAGTCGGCGAAGTGCGGGGTCGCGGCCCGCGAGTCGGCGGGGATCCCGGTGCGGTACTTGCCGGTGAGGACCCCGCGCCCGAGCGGCGACCAGGCCAGCACGCCCGCGCCCACGTGCTCGGCGGCGGCGATCAGCTCGCGTTCGGCCTCCCGGGCCAGCAGCGAGTACTCCACCTGGGCCGCGACGATCGGCACCCGGCCGGGGACGGAGCGCTGTCCCACCGCGGCGGCGGCGAGCTGCCAGCCCGCGTAGTCGCAGACCCCGGCGTAGGCGGCGCGTCCCGAGGACACGATGGCGTCCACGGCGGCCAGGGTCTCCTCCAGCGGGACGTCGGGATCGAAGGCGTGCAGTTGCCACAGGTCGACCTCGTTGACGCCCAGGCGGGTCAGGGAGGCGTCGATCGCGGCGATCAGATGTCTCCTGGAGGCGTCGCGGGGGCGGCGGCCGGTCGGGGTGAGCACGGCCTTGGTGGAGAGCACCAGCTCCGAGCGCGGCACCGAGTCGCGCAGCAGCCGGCCGAGCAGCCGTTCGGCGTCACCGCCCGTGTAGACGTCGGCGGTGTCGATGAGCGTCCCGCCCGCCTCGGCGAACGTGCGGAGCTGGGCCGCGGCCTCCTCGGCTCCGGTGTCACGCCCCCACGTCATCGTGCCGAGGCCCAGGCGGGACACCGACAGGCCGCTCCGGCCCACATAGCGCTGCTCCATGATCCGGCCAGGTTACCGCCCGGCCACTTAAAAGTAGTGGAGCGAGGGCTGCAAGACTTGCCCGCGTGACGACCTTGCTGCTGGCCAGACACGGCCTTACCCACCTCACCGGCCCGGTGCTCGCCGGCTGGACCCCCGAGGTCCACCTCAGCGACGCGGGACGGGCCCAGGCGCGGGCGCTCGCCGACCGGATGACCGGCCTGGAGCTCGACGCGATCGTCTCCAGCCCGCTGGAACGCTGCCGGGAGACCGCGCAGGCGGTCGCGGAGGGGCGGGGGGCCGAGGTGCTGACCGACGAGCGCTTCGGCGAGTGCCGCTACGGGGACTGGACGGGCCGCCCGATCGCCGAGCTCGTCAAGGAGCCGCTCTGGCCGGTCGTCCAGGCCCACCCGAGCGCGGTGACGTTCCCGGGCGGGGAGTCGATACCGGCCATGCAGTACCGCGCCGTGAGCGCCGTCAGGGACTGGAACGAGCGCCTGGGACCGGACGCGATCTATCTCGTCTGCAGCCACGGAGACGTGATCAAGGCGATCGTGGCCGACGCCCTGGGGCTTCATCTGGACCAGTTCCAGCGGATCACGGCCGACCCGGCCTCGCTCACCGCCATTCGCTACACCCCCCTGCGTCCCTTCGTGCTCAGGCTCAACGACATCGGCGGCGATGTGACCGGATTGCGCCCGAAGAAGGGTTCGGACGGCGAGGACGGGGGAGAAAATTCCACCGGGAGCGATGCCGCAGTCGGCGGCGGATCCGGGACCACGTAAGGTCGGGCTATGCCGGTCTTCGACTACGATCCACCCGAGAGATTCGTGGCCGGTGCCGTGGGGCAACCGGGATCACGAACCTTCTTCCTGCAGGCTCGGGGCCAGGGCAGGCTGACCACCGTGGCGCTGGAGAAGTTCCAGGTCGCGGCGTTGGCCGACCGTCTCGACGAGCTGCTCGACGAGGTGCTGCGCCGGGCCGGGGACGACGTCCCGATCCCCGCCGCCCAGGCCGCACCGGCGGACAACGCCCCCCTGGACGTGCCGATCAGCGAGGACTTCCGCGTCGGCACCATGGCGCTGGCGTGGGACTCCGAGGCGGCCCAGGTGGTCATCGAGGCCCAGGAGGCCGTCGCCGAGGAGGAGGAGGAGTTCGACCCCTCGGTCCTCGGCGAGCCCACGGTGCTGCGCGTGCACATCAGCCCCGGCGTCGCACGGGCCTTCAGCAGGAGGGCCACGGCGCTCGTCGCCGCCGGGCGCCCGCCCTGCCCGCTCTGCGCCCAGCCTCTCGATCCCGAGGGGCACATATGCGTGCGGCTCAACGGTTACCGGGGTAATAGCGCTTCATCTGCTGGAGGAGGCGAATGAGTGCCGAGAGCGAGCCGACGCCGGCCGCGGCGCCGGCCAACGAGCTCGACGAGGAGACCGCGACGCGTCTGCTCCGGAACGGGCACCTGGAGGTGGCGGGCCGCCTGGTCGAGGCGACCAACATGACGCTCTACTGTTCGATCCGGCTCGCCGGGCTCTCGGCGGCCTGCGTGTACAAGCCCGTGCGGGGGGAACGCCCGCTCTGGGACTTCCCCGACGGCACCCTGGCCGCCCGCGAGGTCGCCGCCTACGAGGTGTCGACGGCCATCGGCTGGCGGATCGTGCCGCCCACCGTCTACCGTGACGGCCCGTTCGGCCCGGGCATGTGCCAGCTCTGGGTCGACACCGACCCCGAGATCGACCTGATGGCGCTGATCCGCAGCCGTCACCCCTCGCTGCGGCGGATGGCGGTCTTCGACGCCGTCGTCAACAACGCCGACCGCAAGGGCGGGCACCTGCTGCCGCTCGCCGACGGGCACGTCTACGGCGTCGACCACGGGGTCTCCTTCTCCGCCGAGGACAAGCTGCGCACCGTGCTCTGGCAGTGGCGCGGAAAGCCGCTCTCGCGCGAGGCCATGAACGTCCTGACCCGTCTCGAACGCGATCTGGAGCAGGGGAGGCTCCGGAGCCGCCTGCGCGAGCTCCTCACCCCCCACGAGGTCGAGGCCACCTGGACCCGGGTCCGCAGGCTTCTCGACACCGGCCTGCACCCGCTGCCCTCCAAGGACTGGCCCGCCATCCCGTGGCCGCCCATCTGAGCCGTCGTTCGCCGCCCGCCGGGCGGCCCCCGGGGGCCGCGCGAGACGGCCGTGCCGCCTGAGGGACGATCACGCCGGGGAGGACGCGAGGGCGAGGCCGGGACGGGTACCGTGCGGGACCCCGCCACGAGGCCGTGCCCGGCCGGGGCGTAACCTCCGGGCATGTGCACGGTAGTCGTCAGCATCGATCCGAGCGCCGAGATCCCCCTGATCGTGGTCGGGGTGCGCGATGAGTTCACCGAGCGGCCGTGGGTCCCCCCGGGCGAGCACTGGCCGCGGGACCGTCCCGGCCTGATCGGCGGGCGCGACCTGCGGGGCGGCGGCACCTGGCTGGCGGTCGATCCCGCGGGCAGACGGGTCGGAGCCGTCCTCAACGGGCACGGCCCGCCGGCCCCGGACGGGACGCGCCGCTCGCGGGGCGATCTGCCGCTGCTCGCGGCGGCCGGGCAGAGCCCGCCCGAGGGCGACGTCGGCCGCTACGACCCCTTCCACCTGCTGCGGGCCGACCTCACCGGTGCCCGCCTGTGGCACTGGGACGGCGTCGCGCTGAGCCGGGAGGACCTCCCGCCGGGGACCCACATGATCGTCAACAGCGGCTGGGAGCGCGGCGAGCGGAACGAGCGCGTCGCGTTCTTCCGGCCGTTGTTCGCGGCCGCCGGACACCCCCCGGGGCTGGACGGCCCCTGGGAGAGGTGGCGCGAGCTCGCCACCGGTGCCGGAATCCCCTCCGAGGACCCCAGGGCCATGATCGTCAGTCAGGAGGTGCCCGGGACCGGGCTCTTCGGGTCGGTCTCGGTCACCCTGCTGGCCCTGGCGCCCGGCGGCGTCCGCTACGAGTTCACCGCAGACCCCCGCGACCCGGCGGCCTTCCACGGGGTCCTGCCGGAATGATCGTGGAGTCGCCGAGGTTGAGGTGAATGTCCTATATCCACCACCCCGGGGTGACCGGGATGGTCCGTCCGCTGGATAGGCTCCTTTTCTGACGCCATTCCCAGGCCGGAGCCGCGCCCCCCGGCCCCCCACGGGCCGGGTCCCCCGCCGACATCGCGCGGTCCGCGCGGCCGTTCCTCCCGGGGCTAGAATCCGGGGTCCCCACGCTGGAGGTATGTAATGAGATCGTGGTCGGCGCCGACGGTTCCCGGGCTGCCCGGTGCCGGTGTCCCGCTGCGGCTGTTCGACACGGCCGCGCGCGAGGTCGGCACCACACGGCCGGGTGCCACGGCACGGATGTACGTCTGCGGCATCACGCCCTACGACGCCACCCATCTGGGCCACGCGAACACCTATCTCGCCTTCGACCTGGTCAACCGGGCCTGGCGGGACGCCGGCCACGAGGTTCACTTCACCCAGAACGCCACCGACGTCGACGACCCCCTGCTGGAGCGCGCGGAGCGGACCGGTATCGACTGGCGCGACCTGGCCGAACGTGAGATCGAGCTGTTCCGGACCGACATGGAGGCGCTGCGCATCCTCCCGCCGCGCGACTACGTGGCCGTGACCGAGGTGATCGACCAGGTGGCGGACCTGGTGGAGGTGCTGCGCGACAAGGGCGCCACCTACGAGCTCGACGGGGACGTCTACTTCGACGTGTCCGCGGCCCCCAAGTTCGGCGCCGTCTCGGGCTACCCCGAGGAGCGGATGCTTGCCCTGTTCGGCGAACGCGGGGGAGATCCCGGCCGGCAGGGCAAGAAGCACCCCCTGGACTGGCTGCTCTGGCGCGCGGAGCGTCCGGGCGAGCCGTCCTGGCCCTCGGCGTTCGGGCCGGGCAGGCCGGGCTGGCACATCGAGTGCACCGCGATCGCGCTGGCGAACCTGTCCTGCGGCTTCGACGTCGCCGGCGGCGGCTCCGACCTGATCTTCCCGCACCACGAGTGCGGGGCCCACGAGGGCCACGTGGCCTCCGGGGAGTGGCCCTTCGCCAGGGCCTACGTCCACGCGGGCATGGTCGCCCTCGACGGCGAGAAGATGTCCAAGTCCAAGGGCAACCTGGTCTTCGTCTCCCGCCTGCGCCGCGAGAGCGACCCGATGGCCATCAGGCTGGCCCTGCTGGCCCACCACTACCGCTCGGACTGGGAGTGGACGCCCGGCCTGCTGGCCTCGGCCGAGGTGCGGCTGGCGCGCTGGCGTTCGGCCGCGGGCCTGGAGGCGGGCCCTGACGCCACAGCCCTGCTGGAGCGGGTACGCGCCCGGCTGGCCGACGACCTGGACGCCCCCGGCGCGCTGGCGGCCGTCGACGACTGGGCCGAGCGGGCACTGTCCCAGGGCGGGACGGACCCGGACGCCCCGGCGCTGGTCGGCCGGACCGTGGACGCGCTGCTCGGGGTCGCGCTCTGACCATCCGGCCGGGATCCCGGTTCCGGGGTCCCGCCGAGGCCCCGGTCCCGGATCTTCGAGCCGTGGGCCGTGGGCCGTGGGCCGTGGGCAGGGGGCCGGGATCCGGGGCCCGAGCCCGGCTCCGGCAGCCCGTCGCACGCGGGCGGGCGGGGGCCGGCACCTGACGGCCGGCCTCCCCCTTGAACCCGGGACGGGAAAGGGCTTCCGCCCTGTCCCCGCGACAGGGGACGAGGCAGGGAAGAAGAGGGGGCGGGGGAAAGAGACAGAGGAGAAGAGGCGGGCGGGGAAAACGGTAGAGCCCGCCCCGCTCGCGCGGGACGGGCTCTACCTGAAGCCTTGGGTCAAACTCAGGTCAGATGACCTGGACCTGGTCGGCCTGCGGGCCCTTCTGGCCCTGGGTGGTGACGAAGCTGACACGCTGGTTCTCCTCCAGGCTGCGGTAGCCGCCGGAGTTGATGGCCGAGTAGTGCACGAAGACATCGGCGGTGCCGTCATCCGGTGCGATGAATCCGAAGCCCTTTTCGGCGTTGAACCACTTAACGGTGCCCTCAGACAAAACTACTTCTCCTCATTGGGAGCCTCACCGAACCGCCAGGTCGGCGGCACGGGGCTGCGTTGCGGACCCTACCATGCACCCGCGGAAACCAATCCGGAGAAACCTGTAACGTCCGCTGTCGGCGGACTCTCATAAGCACTTGAGATGATAAGGCTGAACTGAGAATTACGACTGCAACCACTCAACTCTATCGCCCCGCATCGCGACGCACAACTCACGTGATCGAGGAAAGGAACCGCTCCCGTTCCTCGGCGGGGAGGCGGTCCACGAACAGGGTTCCGTCGAGGTGGTCGGCCTCGTGCTGCAGCACCCGGGCGAGCATCCCCAGCGCCCGGACCGTGACGGGCTTGCCGAACATGTCGCGGCCACGCGCGGTGACCATGTAGGAGCGTTCCAGGGGCCACCAGCGGCCGGGGGCCGACAGGCAGGCCTCGTCGGCCGTGATCCGGCGGTCGGACAGCTCCAGGCGGGGATTGACCAGGTGACCGGACCTGCCGTCCAGGTCGTAGACGACCACCCGGAGCGGCACGCCGATCTGCGGGGCGGCCAGGCCCGCGCGGCCGGCCCCCGCCCGCATCGTCGCCTGGAGCGACTTGACCAGGACGCGCAGTTCCCTGTCGAAGACGGTCACCGGCTCGGCGACCGTCCGCAGGACGGGATCGGTGAAGGGTCGGATCGGCTGGACGGCCACGCACACTCCCCGCAGAGGTCGAATCGGCACCGAGGACGGTTCCCGTCGCCGCCCCCGCTCAATCGTCACCTCCCCGACCTCGATGTTTCGGTCATGTTGCCGGGGTGCGGCGTGTGCATTGCGTATTTCCACGGTTAGTCACACGTAACCGGCGCACCATCACAGACAGTGAATGTGCGTAACGGCCCCCTCGTAGGTTTCGGACCGAAGCCCCCGAACACGCGCAGGAGGAACGATGGCGAAGCCCTGGATCAGTGACTGGCGGCCCGACGACCCGGACTTCTGGCAGGGGCGGGGCAGAAGGGTGGCCCGGCGGAACCTGATCTTCTCCATCTTCGCCGAGCACCTGGGGTTCACGCTGTGGACCGTGTGGAGCATCGTGGCCGTGCAGATGGGCTCCTACGACTTCTCCACCGACCAGCTCTTCTGGATCGTCTCCCTGCCCAACCTGGTCGGGTCGGCCCTGCGCATCCCCTACACCTTCGCCCCGGCCAGGTTCGGCGGCCGGAACTTCACGGTGGTCAGCGCCCTGCTGCTGCTGGTGCCCGCGGTGCTGCTGGCGTTCGCGGTCGGCGACCCGAACACCCCGTACTGGATGTTCCTGGTCATCGCGGCCACCGCGGGCCTGGGCGGCGGCAACTTCGCCTCCAGCATGGCCAACATCACCCACTTCTACCCCCAGGGCAGGCAGGGGACGGCGCTCGGCCTCAACGCGGCGGGCGGCAACATCGGGGTCAGCTCCGTGCAGCTCGTCATGCCCCTGGTGATCGGCGCGTTCGGGCTGGCCGCGGCCGGATTGTTCTGGATCCCGTTCATCCTGGCCGCCGCGCTCGGCGCCTACCTCTTCATGGACAACCTGACCTCCGCCAAGGCCAGCCCCGCCGACCAGCTCAAGGTCGCCGGCCGCGCCCAGACCTGGATCATGTCGCTGCTGTACATCGGCACGTTCGGCTCGTTCATCGGCTACGCCACGGCGTTCCCGCTGCTCATCAAGAGCCAGTTCCCCGAGCAGGCCTCCCTGGTCGGGCTGGCCTTCCTCGGCCCGCTGGTCGGCTCCCTGATCCGCCCGGCCGGGGGCTGGCTGTCGGACCGGCTCGGCGGGGCCCGGGTGACGCTGGTCAACTTCGGCGCCATGGCGGGCGCGGCGGCGCTGGTCTGGCAGGGCCTGGCCCAGCACGCCTTCGCGCTCTTCTTCGGCGCGTACATGCTCCTGGTCGCCGCCACCGGCATCGGCAACGGCTCCACCTACCGGATGATCCCGGCGATCTTCCGGGCCAAGGCCGTCGCGGGTCTGGCCCCGGGCACGGCGGCCCACGAGGCGGCGCTGGCGGTCGGCAGGCGGGACTCCTCCGCGGCGGTCGGGATCATCTCCGCGATCGGCGCGTTCGGCGGCTTCTTCATCAACCGCGGGTTCGGCAGCTCCATCGCCGCGACCGGCGGGGCCGGGGCCGCGCTGGGGTCGTTCGCCGCCTTCTACGTGGTGTGCGCGGTCCTCACCTGGGCCTGCTACCTGCGTACCGCGGGTCCCGTGCCCAGCCTGGCGGCGGCCCGCGTGTGACCGCCGGCACGCCCGGCACGCCCGGCACGCGGCGCCGGCCCGGCCGGCGGACGGCTCACACCCGCCTCACCGCGCGTGTGAACGCGGTTAGCGGCTTGTAGCACATCGGTAACAGGGGAGACCTCGCGGTGAAACCGCCTGAAAGCACCATCGGATCCATGCCGATCTCACTGCCCGCCCCGCCGCCTGTGAAGGCCGGGACGGCGACGCACTGCCCGTACTGCGCCCTGCAGTGCGGCATGAACGTCGCGGCGGGTGAGACGGTCACCATCACCCCGCGCCACGACATCCCCGCCAACGCGGGAGGACTGTGCCAGAAGGGCTGGACCGCCGGTGAGCTCCTCACCGGCGAGCGGCTCACCACCCCCCTGCTGCACGGCGAGGAGGTCGGCTGGGACGAGGCGCTCGACTTCGTCGCCGACCGCCTCCGCGCCGTCCAGGCCGCCCACGGCCCCGACGGGGTGGCCGTGTTCGGCGGCGGCGGGCTGACCAACGAGAAGGCCTACCAGCTCGGCAAGTTCGCCCGGGTGGTGCTGCGGACCAGCCAGATCGACTACAACGGCCGGTTCTGCATGTCCTCGGCCGCGGCGGCCACCGGCCGCGCCTTCGGCATGGACCGCGGCCTGCCGTTCCCGATCACCGACCTGGCCCGCGCCGACGCGGTGCTGCTGGCGGGCGGGAACGTGGCCGAGACCATGCCGCCCTTCGTCCGCCACCTGGCCGCGATGCGCGAGACCGGCGGGCGGCTGATCGTCATCGACCCCCGCGTCACCCCGACCGCCCGCCAGGCCGACCTGCACCTGCAGCCCACCCCCGGCACCGACCTGGCGCTGGCGCTGGGCCTGCTGCACATCGTCGTCGCCCAGGGCGACGTGGACGAGGACTACGTGGCCGCCCGCACCACCGGCTTCGAGGCGGTCCGCACCTCGGTCGCGGCCTGGTGGCCCGAGCGGGTGGAGCGCGTCACCGGCGTGCCGGTCGCCCGGATGCGCGCCGCGGTGGCGATCCTGGCCGCGGCCGGCCGGGCCGCGATCCTCACCGGGCGCGGCGCCGAGCAGCACGCCAAGGGAACCGACACGGTCGGCGCGTTCGTCAACCTCGCCCTGGCCCTCGGCCTGCCCGGCCGGGAGGGGTCGGGGTACGGCTGCGTCACCGGGCAGGGCAACGGCCAGGGAGGCCGCGAGCACGGCCAGAAGGCCGACCAGCTCCCCGGCTACCGGAAGATCGACGACCCGGCCGCCCGCGCGCACGTCGCCGCCGTCTGGGGCGTCGACCCCGCCGACCTGCCCGGCCCCGGCCGCTCGGCCTACGAGCTGCTGGACGCGCTCGGCACCCCCACCGGTCCCCGTGCGCTGCTGCTGTTCGGCTCCAACCCGCTGGTCTCGGCGCCGCACGCCGGGCGGGTGGCCGAGCGCCTGGGCGCGCTGGACCTGCTGGTGGTCTCGGACCTGGTCCTGTCGGAGACGGCCGCCACGGCCGACGTGGTACTGCCCACCACCCAGTGGGCCGAGGAGAGCGGCACCATGACCAACCTGGAGGGCCGGGTCCTGCTGCGCCGCCGGGCGCTCGACGCGCCGGAGGGGGTGCGCAGCGACCTGGAGATCCTGCGCGGCCTGGCCGCGCGGCTGCGCGGGACGGACGGCTTCTCCGCCGACCCCCGCGAGGTCTTCGACGAGCTGCGCCGCGCCTCGGCCGGCGGGATCGCCGACTACGCGGGCATCACCTACGAGCGGATCGCGGCCGAGACCGGCGTGTTCTGGCCGTGCCCGGACGAGGACCACCCCGGCACCCCCCGGCCGTTCCTGGACCGCTTCCCCACCCCCGACGGGCGCGCCCGCTTCATACCGGTCGAGCACCGCCCGCCCGACGAGGACGTCGACGCCGAGTACCCCCTCTACCTCACGACCGGGCGGGTGCTCGCCCACTACCAGAGCGGCGCGCAGACGCGGCGGATCGCCGCGCTCAACGCGGCGGCACCGGAGGGCTTCGTGGAACTGCACCCCGACCTGGCCGAACGGCTGGGCGTGACGCACGGCGAGAGGCTGCGGGTGGTCGGCCGGCGCGGCGCGACCGAGGCCCCGGCGAAGGTCAGCGCGTCCATCCGTCCCGACACCGTGTTCATGCCCTTCCACTGGCCCGGCGTCAACCTCCTCACCAACCCCGCCCTGGACCCGGTGTCGCGGATGCCGGAGTTCAAGGTGTGCGCGGTCAGAGTGGAGCGTGCCCGATGACCCGGATCGTGGTGGTGGGCAACGGCATGGCCGGCGCCCGCCTGGTGAGCGAGATCCGCGCCCGCGACCGGCACGTGGGACTGACCGTGTTCGGCGCCGAGCACGGCCAGCCCTACAACCGGGTGCTGCTGTCGAACGTGGTGGCCGGGACGATGCCCCCCGAGCGGGTGCGGCTGCTGGACCCGGCCTGGTACGCCGACCACGCGGTGACGGCCGTGCCCGGCGTCGAGGTGGTCGCGGTGGACCGGGACACCCAGGCCGTCATCACCGCCGGCGGCCGGCGCGAGCCGTACGACGTGCTGGTGCTCGCCACCGGCAGCGAGGCCGTGGTGCCGCCGATCCCGGGCGCCGAGCGGGCCGTGACGTTCCGCACCATGGACGACTGCCACGCGATCCTGCGGGCGGCCCGGTCGGCGCGGCGCGCCGTGGTGGTCGGCGGCGGGCTGCTCGGCATCGAGGCGGCCCGGGGCCTGGCCGGGCGGGGGCTGCCGGTGACGCTGCTGCACCTGGCCGACCACCTGATGGAGCGGCAGCTCGACGCCGAGGCCGGGCTCGTGCTGGGCCAGACCCTGGGCGGACTGGGCGTGGACATCAGGACCGGCGTCGTCATCGAGGAGATCACCGCCGACGGCGTACGGCTCACCGGGGACGAGACGGTCGAGGCCGACCTGGTGGTGCTGGCCTGCGGCATCCGCCCGGTGACCTCCCTGGCCGGGGACGCGGGGCTGGAGGTGGCGCGCGGGATCGTCGTCGACGACGAGATGCGCACCGACGACCCCTCGATCTTCGCGATCGGCGAGTGCGCCGAGCACCGGGGCCGGGTGTACGGCCTGGTCGCCCCCGCCTGGGAGCAGGCCGCGGTGGTCGCCGACCTCGTCACCGGCACCGACAAGACCGCCCGCTACCGGGGGTCGCGGCTGGTGACCCGGCTCAAGGCCAGCAGCGTGGAGCTGGCCGCGATGGGCGAGACCCACCTGACCGAGGACGACGCCGAGGTCGTGCGGTTCAGCCACCGGGCCACCGGCACCTACCGCAAGCTGGTCATCCGGGACGGTCGCCTGGTGGGCGTGATCCTGCTGGGCGAGACCTCCACGGTGGGCAACCTCACCCAGCTCTTCGACCGGGGCGGGCCGCTGCCGGGCGACCGGGCGGGCCTGCTGTTCCCCGGCCTGTCCGGCGGCACGGTCGCCGAGAGCCCGGTCAGGATGCCCGACGCCGCCAGGGTCTGCCAGTGCAACAACGTGACCAAGGGCCAGATCAGGGCCTGCTGGGAGTCCGGCGCCAGGGACGTCGCGGCCGTCGCCGCCGCGACCCGGGCCACCACCGGCTGCGGCGGCTGCCACGACGCGGTGGAGGGCATCGTGGACTGGCTCTGCGAGCAGGAAGGGGTCTCGGCGTGACCGGCGGACCCCACGCGGGACGACCCGGCGCGACGGGCGCGGGGCGGACGGACGCGACGGACGAGAAGGACGAGAAGGGCAGGACGACCATGTCACGGCTTGTCGTGGTAGGACACGGACCGACATCGCACCGCCTGGTCGAGGCCCTGATCGCCAAGGGTTTCGCGGGCCGGATCACCGTGCTGGGGGAGGAGCCCCGATCGGCGTACGACCGGGTGGCGCTGACCTCGTACCTGACCGGGAAGAGCGTGGAGGACCTCAGCTACCCGGTGCCGGAGGGGGTCGTGCTGCGGCTCTCGTCACGGGTCGTCGAGATCGACCGGCGGGGGCGGGAGGTCGTCACCGCCGACGGCCACCGGGAGCCCTACGACACGCTGGTGCTGGCCACCGGGTCCAGCCCGTTCGTGCCGCCGGTGCCCGGCAGGGAGCTGGAGGGCTGCTTCGTCTACCGCACGATCGACGACCTCGACGCGATCAGGCGGGCCGCCGAGGACGCCACCGCCGGCGTGGTGATCGGCGGCGGGCTGCTGGGCCTGGAGGCCGCCGACGCGCTGCGCGGCCTGGGCATGGACACGCACGTGGTGGAGATGGGCGGCTGGCTCATGCCCCGCCAGGTCGACGAGGGCGGCGGCTCCGTGCTCCGCGGCCACGTCGAGGCCCTCGGCCTGACCGTGCACACCGACGCCGGCGCCAAGGAGATCGTCGCCGGCCCGGACGGGCGGGTCGCCGGACTGGTCAAGCCCGACGGGGAGACCGTCGAGGCGCAGATCGTGATCTTCTCGGCGGGGGTCAGGCCCCGCGACGAGCTGGCCCGTCAGGCCGGGCTGGAGGTCGGCGCGCGCGGCGGGATCGCGGTGGACGACGGGATGCGCACGAGCGACCCGGCGATCTACGCGGTCGGCGAGTGCGCCCTGCACGACGGCATGGTCTACGGGCTGGTCGGCCCGTGCTTCACGATGGCCGAGGTCGCCGCCGACCGCGTCTGCGGCGGCGAGGCGGTCTTCGCCCGCGCCGACCTGTCCACCAAGCTCAAGCTGCTCGGCGTGGAGGTCGCCCAGTTCGGCGCCATGGACGGCGCGCTGGACGTGACGTTCATGGACCCGGTGGGCGGCGTCTACCAGAAGCTCTTCGTCAGCGACGACGCCCGCACGCTGCTGGGCGGGATCTGCGTGGGCGACGCCACCCCGTACAACACCCTCAAGCCGTTCGTCGGCCGCGAGCTGCCCGGGTCGCCGAGCGAGCTGTTGTTCACCGGCGGCCCGGCGAGCGTGGAACTGCCCGACGACGCCCAGGTCTGCTCCTGCAACAACGTCACCAAGGGGCAGGTGTGCTCGGCCATCGCCGACCACGGCCTCACCGACGTGCCCGGGATCAAGGCGTGCACGCGGGCGGGCACCACCTGCGGCAGCTGCGTCCCGATGCTCAAGCGGATCCTCGTCTCCTCGGGCGTCGAGGTCTCCAAGGCCCTGTGCGAGCACTTCGAGCAGAGCAGGGCCGAGCTGTTCGACATCGTCAGGGTCCGCGGGCTCACCACGTTCTCGCAGATCATCGCCGAGCACGGCGCCGGGCGCGGCTGCGACGTGTGCAAGCCCGTCGTCGCCTCGATCCTCGCCTCGCTCGGCAACGGCCACATCCTCGACGGCGAGCAGGCCGCGCTGCAGGACACCAACGACCACTTCCTGGCCAACATCCAGCGCAACGGGACCTACTCGGTGGTGCCGCGCATCCCCGGCGGGGAGATCACCCCCGAGAAGCTGATCGTGATCGGCGAGGTGGCCCGGGACTTCGACCTCTACACCAAGATCACCGGTGGGCAGCGGATCGACCTGTTCGGGGCCCGGGTGGAGCAGCTCCCGCTCATCTGGAAGCGCCTGGTGGACGCCGGCTTCGAGTCCGGCCACGCCTACGGCAAGGCGCTGCGCACGGTGAAGTCGTGCGTGGGCTCCACCTGGTGCCGCTACGGCGTGCAGGACGCGGTCGGCCTGGCGGTGGCGCTGGAGCTGCGCTACCGGGGACTGCGCTCGCCGCACAAGCTCAAGTCGGCCGTGTCCGGCTGCGCCCGCGAGTGCGCCGAGGCCAGGGGCAAGGACTTCGGCATCATCGCCACCGAGCTGGGCTGGAACCTCTACGTGGGCGGCAACGGCGGCTTCACCCCGCGCCACGCCGACCTGTTCGCCTCCGACCTGGGCACCGAGGAGCTGATCCGCGTCATCGACCGGTTCCTGATGTTCTACATCCGCACCGCCGACCGCCTCCAGCGCACCTCGGTCTGGCTGGAGAACCAGGGGCTGGACTACGTCAAGGAGGTGGTCCTGGAGGACTCCCTCGGGATCTGCTCCGACCTGGAGGCCCAGATGGCGCGGCACGTGGCCGGATACGCCGACGAGTGGCGCGCCACGATCGAGGACCCCGAGAAGCTGCGCCGGTTCGTCTCGTTCGTCAACGCCCCGGGGACGCCCGACCCCTCGATCGCCTTCGAGACCGAACGCGACCAGGTCAAGCCGGTCCTGATCCCGCTGGAGGTGGTCCGCTCCTGAGCCGGGCCCCCGACCGGCACGACCGGCACGACCGGCACGACCGCCCGGACCGCCGCACCGAGCGACCCGCATGACGCGAACGACCCGCATGACCCGCATGACCCGAGCAGTCCGAGCAGAAAGGCCCGCGCCGATGACCGCCGTACGCGAAGACCTGGAGACGACCGTCTGGACGCCGGTCTGCTCCTACACCGACCTGCTGCCCGAGCGCGGAGCCTGCGCGCTCGTCGGCGGCCACCAGATCGCGCTGTTCCGCACCTTCGACGGTGCCCTGTACGCGATCGGCAACCGCGACCCGTTCAGCGGCGCCCAGGTCCTCTCCCGGGGGATCGTGGGCACCCGGGCGGGCGAGCCCATCGTCGTCTCTCCCATGCACAAGCAGGCCTTCTCCCTGGTCACCGGGGCGTGCCTGGACGAGGAGCCGGTGGCCGTGCCGATCTACCCGGTCCGGCTGGCCGGCGGGGCGGTCGAGGTGAGCGCGGCGTGAGCACGCGCGGGGCTCGCCCCGACCGCCCTCCCGGCCGGACGTCCACGAAGGAGTGGTGAACGACAGATGAGCATCACCGCCGCCGACGACCACCTCGGCTCTCCGGAGACCGCGCCCGACGCGCTGGCCGGGTTCACGATCGGGGTCACCGCCACCCGCCGGCGCGAGGAGTTCTGCGCGCTGCTGGAACGCCGGGGCGCCAGGGTGGTGCGCGCCCCGGCGATCCGGCTGGTGCCCCTGGCCGAGGACGCCGAACTGCTGGCCGCCACCCGCACCAGCCTGGCCGCCCCCGTCGACGACGTGGTGGTCACCACCGGCGTGGGCTTCCGGGGCTGGATGGCCGCGGCGGAGGGCTGGGGCCTGTCGGGCGAGCTCGCCGGGCACCTGGCCGCCGCCCGGCTGCTGACCCGCGGGCCCAAGGCGCGCGGCGCGGTCAGGGCCGCGGGCCTGACCGACCACTGGACCCCGCCCACCGAGTCGTGCGAGGAGGTCAAGCAGTACCTGCTGGCCCAGGACCTGCGCGGGCGCCGCATCGCCGTGCAACTGCACGGGGAGCCGCTGACCGGCTTCGTGGCCGCGCTGCGCGAGGCCGGGGCGGAGGTCATCGAGGTGCCGGTCTACCGGTGGCTGCCCTACCGCGACGTGTCGCCGCTGCGCCGCCTGGTCAGCCAGGCGATCTCCGGAGGGGTGGACGCCGTGGCGTTCACCAGCGCCCCGGCCGTGCTGGCCATGCTCAACTCCGCCCGCGCCGAGGGGCTGGAGGACGCGCTGATCGCCGCGTTCGCCGGCCCGGTCGTGGCCGCCTGCGTGGGCCCGGTCACCGCGGCCCCCCTGGAGGCCCGGGGGGTGCGCACCGTGCAGCCCGAACGCTCCCGGCTGGGCACCCTGGCCCGCACGCTCGCCCGGCACCTGCCCGAGCACAGCGTCACCCGGCTGACCGCCGGCGGTCACCGCCTGGAGATCCGCGGCCACGCCGTCGCCGTGGACGGGGAGCTGAAGCCGCTGCCGCCGGCGCCGATGGCGGTCCTCAAGCGCCTGGCCGACAAGCCGGGACACGTGGTGGCCCGCTCCGACCTTCGCGTCGTGCTCCCGGGAGGACCCTCTCGGGACTCGGCCGAGCACGCGGTCGAGATGGCCATCACCCGCCTGCGCCGCGCCCTCGGCCCCTCGGGGATCGTGGAGACGGTCGTCAAGCGCGGCTACCGGCTGGCCTGCGACCGCGGTGAGGGCCTTTGACGACGCTGGTCCTGGCCGGGCACGGGACGCGCAGTGCCAGGGGGGAGGAGACCGTGGCCGGACTGTGCGACCTGGTGCGCGCCGGACGGCCGGGGACGCGGGTCGAGCAGGCGTTCCTGGAGATCAGCTCGCCCCTGCTGGCCGATGTCCTCGCCGGCCTGACCGGTCCCGTCGTGGTGGTCCCGCTGCTGCTGGCGGGCGGCTACCACGTACACGTCGACCTGCCCTCGGTGGTGGCCGCGGCCAGGCCGGACGCCGTGGTCGCGGCCCCGCTGGGACCGCATCCGCTGCTGGCCGCCGTCCTGGCCCGGCGCCTGGCCGCCGCCGGCCTGCGGACGGCGGACTCGGTGATCCTGGGGGCGGCGGGCTCCTCCGACCCCGCGGCCCTCGCCGACGTACGGGCGGCGGCCCGGCTGCTGTCGGTCCGGCTCGCCCGCCCGGTCAGCGCGGCCTTCGCCGCCGCCGGCACCCCCACGGTCGCCGAGACCCTGGAGCGGTCGCGCTCGGGACCCGCGCCGAGGGTCGCGCTGGCCTCCTACCTGCTGGCGCCCGGGTTCTTCCAGGGCCGTCTGGAGGCGGCCGGAGCCGATCTGGTCTCCCAGCCCCTGGGGGTGGACGCCGACCTGGCCGCGCTGATCTGGACCCGCTTCGACCAGGCCCGCCGCACGGCGGCGGCCGCCGGTGCCGGCCGGGCGCGGCGGAGCCTGCGGGAGATGCCGCGCCCGGCCTGAGCCGGGCGTCTTCCCGGGGCCTCGGCGCCACCGGCCCGGGCCGCCGGCGCCTGTGAGGCCTCAGCCGTCGGAGTCGCGGTCGCGGCGGCGCAGGTAGCGCTCGAACTCGGCCGCGATGGCGTCGCCGCTCGCCTCGGGCAGCTCGGCGGCGTCCTTGCGCTCCTCGAGCTCCTTGACGTACTCGGCGACCTCGCTGTCCTGGGAGGCCAGCTCGTCCACGCCGTGCTCCCAGGCCCGGGACTCCTCGGCCAGCTCGCCCAGCGGCATCGGGATGTCGAGCAGGTCCTCCATCCGGCTGAGCAGCGCCATGGTGGCCTTCGGGTTGGGCGGCTGGGCCACGTAGTGCGGCACCGAGGCCCACAGCGAGACGGCGTGCACGCCGGCGGCGCCCAGGGAGTGCTGCAGCACGCCGACGATGCCGGTCGGGCCCTCGTAGCGGCTCAGCTCCAGGTTGATCGCCCTGGCCAGGCCCTCGTCGGTCGCCGATCCCACGATCGGCACCGGGCGGGTGTGCGGCGAGTCGTTGAGCAGCGCGCCGAGCAGGACGGCCAGCTCGACCCCCAGCTCACGGCAGACGACCACGATCTCCTCGCAGAACGCCCGCCAGCGCATGTTGGGCTCGATGCCGCGCAGCAGCACCACGTCGCGGTCGACGCCGGGGGGCCTGGCCACCGAGAGCTTGGTGGTGGGCCAGGTGATGGAGCGGGTCAGGCCCTCACCCATCTCGACGATCGGGCGGGTCACCTGGAAGTCGTAGTAGTCCTCGGGGTCCAGGGCGACCAGGGGAGTGGCCTTCCACTCGTCCTCCAGGTGCGCGATCACGCCGCTCGAGGCCTCGCCCGCGTCGTTCCACCCCTCGAACGCGGCGATCATCACCGGGTCGACGAGCTCGGGCAGACCTTCGATTTCGATCACGCGCCCCTCCTTTTCGCCTTACCGTCCTATCCGGCTAAGCCTATGCGGTGAGGGGGGCCTCACGTCACCTACCCGAGGTGGTGTGGACGATCAGGACGTCGCGGCCCGCACGCTGCGACACGGCGGACGGCACCGAGCCCAGCAGGCGCCCGGCCAGGCTGTTGAGCCCCCGGTTGCCGACGACCACCAGATCGGCCCCGAGCCTGTCCGCGAGCGAGACCAGCACGTCCACGGCGTCGCCCTCCTCGGCGGCAAGCTCGATCGTCCGGGCGCCCGCGGCGACCGCGTGCTCCCGGGCGGCCCGCAGGGCGTCGTCGGCCGGGGTGGAGCCGGTGACCTTGTAGGAGAGATCGCCGAGGGCGTCGGCCGCGGCGGTCCGCTCGCGCTCGCGCATCGGGGCGTAGGCGCACGCCAGCACGAGGACGGCGCCGGTGGCGGCGGCCAGGGAGGCGGCCGAGGAGACCGCGCCGAAGGAGGAGGGGGAGCCGTCGGTGCCGACGAGGATGGTGCCGTAGGTCGTCATCGTTACCTCACACGGGTCACGAGAGTAATTGGACGCGACGTTCAATTGCCTTCACGAACGATAACCCCCCGGACCGGCCCCGGTACCCTTGCCCCCATGACGAGCACCCCGCGCATGCCGTCCACCCTGACCACCCTGACCACCCTGACCACCCTGACCACCCTGACCACCCCGTCCGTCCCGGTCACGCCGTTCACGCCGTCCCTTCGCGACGTCCCGGCCCGACGGGCGGCGGGCGCCGCCGGGGCGGCGCGGGCCGTCCACCGCCCCGAGGCCGGACGTCCCGGCGCATGACCGGCGATCGGGGGGACGAGACGATGCAGGCGGTCCTGTTCGACATGGACGGGCTCCTCGTGGACAGCGAGAAGATCTGGTTCCAGGTCGAGGCCGAGGTGATGGAGCGGCTCGGCGCCGGCTGGACGCCCGCCGACCAGGAGAACCTGGTGGGCGGCTCCATGGCCTCCAGCGTGGCCTACATGCTCCGCGTCTCCGGCTCCGGCGCCGCACCGGAACAGGTGGCCACCTGGATGGTGGACGGCATGATCACCCGCCTGTCGGGCGGGGTGGAGATGATGCCCGGCGCCGCCGCCCTGCTGGCCGAGGTGCGCCGGGAGGGCCTGGCCACCGCCCTGGTCACCTCCTCGGCCCGGCCGATCGCCGAGGCGTGCCTGCGCGGCATCGGCGCCCACCACTTCGACCGGATCGTCACCGGCGACGACGTGACCAGGCACAAACCCGACCCCGAGCCCTACCTGACCGCCGCCGGGCTGCTGGGCGCCGAGCCGTCCCGCTGCGTCGCTCTGGAGGACTCCCCGAACGGGGTGACGGCGGCGACCGCGGCCGGATGCCGGGTGGTGGCGGTGCCGAGCGTGCTGCCGATCCCCGGGGCGCCGGGACGGCTGGTGGTCGGCTCGCTGCTGGAGGTCGACGTGGCGGCCCTGCGCGCGCTGTCGGCCACCCGTCCCTGAGGGGGATCTCCCTGAGGCGGGGCGCGACGGCGGTCCCATCCCCTAAGGGGTGATCCCTCCTTGGGAAGGAGACCCCGTCCCGATTCCACGTGCCAGGATGGAGGACGGGTACGCCGATACGAGGGGGTTCGCTATGTCGTTCGGACAGATCGCATGGTTGCCGCTCTGCGCCGGGATCACCGGGGTGGGGCTGGTGCTGAGTTTCCTGCTGATGCGGCGCCGGGGGGCCGCCGCCGGGCTGCGCGCGATGGCCTGGTCGCTGCTGCCGGTCGCGGCCTACCTGACCGGGGCGCTGCCCACCCTGTGGCAGATCGGCACGGCGATCGTCGGATTCGTCACCGGCCTGGCGCTCAACCCCGTGGTGTGGGCCGGGGTGGGGGTGGCCGGGCTGTCCGTGCTGCTCTTCCTGATCTCGGGGTTCCTGCGCGGCCGGCGGCTCAAGGCCGCGGCGTCGGGGGCCTCCTCCGGGCGGTCGGCGTCTGCCGCCCAGGCCACTTCCGGAACCTCGGCCGCGGCGGCCACGGCCGGGCGGGAACGGGCCGGGCTGCCCGGCGCGACGGCCCCCACCCAGCCGCTGCCCAAGCGCACCCCCAGGGACCAGGCCGCGCCCGCCCAGGCCCCCGCGGCCCGGCCCGGCACGCCCCGCGCCGCCGGCAAGCCCGCCGCCGACGACGATTTCTCCGATATCGAGGACATCCTCAAGCGCCGCGGAATCGGATGACGTACGGTGACGGCCCGTTTCAATGTCACGGTTCCGAGACAGAAGCGGAACGGCGCCCGGACATTTTTCGCGGGATCAAAACAAATGAATTTCGCGTGAATCACAGTTAAGCCACATAGCGCCTCAGGGGACTGGTCATCGCAGTTCAGCCCGTAGATTCTGCGCACGGGACCAAGAAAACTGGCCCACAGACTCACGGCTCGTCGTCCGAACCCGGCGGCGAGCCGACGGACAATGTCGTCTGGGATCCAGGGGGCCACCTGTATGACCGCACCGCTCGACGCACCCGGCAAGCCCGCCGAGGTCCCGCCGGAGGCAGTGCTCGCCGGGTCGGACGCCAAGGCCATCCAAGGCCGCTCGCTCGGACAGATCGCGTGGATGCACCTGAAGCGCGACAAGGTCGCGCTCATCGGTGCGGGCGTGGTCGTCCTGTTGATCCTCACCGCGATCTTCGCGCCTCTGATCGTCAGCGTCTTCGGCCACCCGCCGAACGAGTTCCACCAGGAGATGATCGACACCTCCACCATGACGCCCAAGGGCGGCACGGGCATCGGGGGGGAGTTCCTCTTCGGCGTGGAGCCGGTCAACGGCCGTGACCTCTTCAGCAGGGTGATCTACGGGGCGCGCATCTCACTGCTGATCGCGGTCCTCGCCACCTTCCTCTCCGTCGTCATCGGCACCGTCATGGGCGTGGTGGCGGGCTACTTCGGCGGCTGGGTCGACACCCTGATCAGCCGCGCGATGGACGTCTTCCTCGCCTTCCCCCTCCTCGTCTTCGCCATGGCGCTGGTCGGGGTCCTCGGGCAGTTCGAGCAGAGCCTCGGGGTCTCGGGGGACACGCTGCGCATCGGTCTGCTGATCTTCGTGATCGGCTTCTTCAACTGGCCGTACATCGGCAGGATCATCCGGGGCCAGACCCTGTCACTGCGGGAGCGGGAGTTCGTCGACGCCGCCCGGAGCCTGGGCGCCCGCGGCCCGTACATCCTGTTCCGCGAGATCCTGCCGAACCTGATCGCCCCGATCCTCGTCTACGCGACGCTGCTCATCCCCACCAACGTCCTCTTCGAGGCGGCGCTGTCGTTCCTCGGGGTCGGCATCCAGGCGCCCACGGCGACCTGGGGCGGCATGCTCTCGCAGGCGGTCAAGTTCTACAACGTGCCGCACTTCATGTTCTTCCCCGGCATGGCGATCTTCATCACGGTGCTGGCCTTCAACCTCTTCGGCGACGGGTTGCGCGACGCGCTCGACCCGAAGTCGTCCCGCTGATCTCCGATCTTCCGTCTCCCGTTGTCCCTACCCATCAAGGGGTGCAGTAAATGAACAAGCGATCCGCACTGGCCTTCGCGGCCACGGGTGCCGCTCTCTCCCTCGGGCTCGCCGCCTGTGGTGGTACCAGCAGCTCGCCGACGACCCCCGCCGGTGGCGGCGCCTCCGGCTCGGGTGCCCCCGCCGCCGCCGACGCCTTCAACGCCGGCCTGGAGAAGGTGTTCAACCCTTCCGACAAGAAGGGTGGCATCCTGAAGATGGCCATCTCCGAGGACTGGGACTCGGTCGACCCGGGTGACACCTACTACGGCCTCTCCTGGAACCTGATCCGCATCTACGGCCGCTCGCTGGTGACCTACACCCCGGCCCCCGGCGCCGAGGGCCGCAAGCTCGCCCCCGACCTGGCCGAGAGCCTGGGCGAGGCGAGCGACGGCGGCAAGACCTGGACCTACAAGCTCCGCACGGGCCTGAAGTTCGAGGACGGCACGCCGATCACGTCCAAGGACGTGAAGTACGCCGTCCTGCGGTCCATGGACAAGGAGACCTTCGTCAACGGCCCGACGTACTTCAACGACTGGCTGGACCTGCCGAAGGACTTCAAGAGCGTCTACAAGACCCCGGACGTCAACACCGACTCCGCGATCGAGACGCCCGACGACCAGACGATCGTCTTCCACCTGAAGAAGGCCTACGGAGGCTTCGACAACTTCGCGGCCCTGCCCGGCACGATCCCGATCCCCAAGGACAAGGACACCGGCGTCAAGTACCGCGAGCACGTGATCGCCTCGGGCCCGTACAAGTTCGACAAGGTCGAGGCCGGCAAGCGCTACACGCTGGTCCGCAACGAGAACTGGGACCCCGCGACCGACCCGATCCGCAAGGCGCTGCCGGACGGCTACGAGATCTCCCTCGGCGTCAACGCCGACGACCTCGACAACCGGATCCTCTCCGGCGACCTGCACATCGACCTCGCCGGCACCGGTGTCCAGCCGGCCGCGCTCGGCCGCGTGCTGAGCGACCCGGCCCTGAAGGCCCGGTCGGACAACCCCACCGCCACCCGGACCTGGTACACCTCGATCATCGGTGACGTGCCCCCGCTCGACAACGTCGACTGCCGCAAGGCCATCATCTACGGCGCGGACCGGGTGGGCCTGCAGAACGCCTACGGCGGCGAGTTCGCCGGCGGCGACATCGCGACCGGCCTGATGCCCCCGACCCTCGGCGGCTGGAAGAAGCTGGACCTCTACCCGACCGGCACCGGCGACGCGGCCAAGGCCAAGGAGGCCCTCACCGCCTGCGGCAAGCCCGACGGCTTCGAGACGATCATGGCCTACCGCGCCGACCGTCCCAAGGAGAAGGCGACCGCCGAGTCGCTGCAGCAGTCGCTGGCCAAGGTCGGCATCAAGCTGACCCTCAAGGGCTACCCCACCGGTGACTACTTCTCGCTCTACGCCGGCAAGCCGGACTTCGTGAAGAAGAACGGCATCGGCCTGGCCACCAACGGCTGGGGCGCCGACTGGAACGACGGCTTCGGCTTCATGTCGCAGATCGTCGACAGCCGCACCATCCGCGAGTCGGGCGGTAACTACAACCTCAGCATCAAGGACAAGGAGATCGACGCGAAGATCGACGAGATCTTCACGAAGACCGAGGTCGCCGAGCGCGACGCGCTCTGGGGCGAGATCGACCAGAGGGTCATGGAGCAGGCCTACGTGCTGCCCGGCGTCTGGTCCAAGAGCGTCCTCGTCCGTCCCCAGGGCGCGACCAACGTCTTCGTCACCGGCGCGTTCGACATGTACGACTACCTGAACCTGGGTGTCCAGTAACCGTCGGCGATCCTGTTCAGCAAGGAAGAGGCTTGAGGGGACCGGCTCACGAGGCCGGTCCCCGGAGCCGGGGGGACTGTGGTCACTTACATCATCCGGCGCCTGATCGGCGCCCTGCTCATGCTCATCATCGTGAGCATGGTCACGTTCTCGATCTTCTTCGTCGTTCCCCGCCTCGCGGGCGCCACGTCGGAGGACTTCGCCAGCAGGTACATGGGCAGGGCCGCCAGCTCGGAGATGATCTCGGTCACGGCGGAGAAGCTGGGGTTCAACGACCCCATCCCCGTGCAGTACGGACGCTGGATCAGCGGTGTCTTCGTCGGCTCCGAGTTCGACACCGGCGCCGCCATCGAGCAGTGCCCCGCCCCCTGTTTCGGCTACTCCTTCATCAAGAGACAGCCGGTCTGGCCGGAACTGGTCGACCGCATCCCGGTGACCATGTCCCTGGCCGCCGGCGCCTCGGTGATCTGGCTGCTCGGCGGGGTCTCGGTCGGCGTGCTGTCCGCGCTGCGCAGAGGCTCGATCTTCGACCGGGCGGCGATGAGCGTCGCGCTCGCCGGGGTCTCCCTGCCGATCTTCTTCACCGGCATCGTCTCCCTGGTGGTCTTCAGCTACGGGCTCGGCATCACCGCGCCGGGCGGAAGCTTCACGCCCCTTCAGGAGAACCCGGCGCAGTGGGCCTACAACCTCCTGCTGCCGTGGATCACGCTCGCCTTCCTCTACGCCGCGTCCTACGCGCGGCTGACCCGGGCGGGAATGCTGGAGACCATGGGGGAGGACTACATCCGCACGGCGCGGGCCAAGGGCATGAAGGAGTCCAGCGTGGTCGTCAAGCACGGCCTGCGCGCCGCGCTGACCCCCATCCTGACGATCTTCGGTCTCGACCTGGGCCTGCTGCTGGGCGGCGCGGTGCTCACCGAGAGCACGTTCTCGCTGAAGGGCATCGGCGACTACGCGGTCCAGGCGATCGTGTCCAACGACCTTCCGAAGATCATGGGCGTCACCATGGTCGCCGCGCTCTTCGTGGTGGTGGCCAGTCTGATCGTCGACCTGCTGTACGCGGTGGTCGACCCGAGGGTGAGGCTGGGATGAACGCTCCGACGAGCTTCCTCGAACTGAGAGACCTGCGGATCCACTTCCCGACCGACGACGGGCTGGTCCGGTCCGTCGACGGGCTGTCGTTCCAGCTGGAGCGGGGCAAGACGCTCGGCATCGTCGGCGAGTCCGGCTCCGGCAAGAGCGTCACCTCGCTGGGCATCCTCGGGCTGCACAAGGGCGGCCGCGCCAGGATCTCCGGCGAGATCTGGCTGGACGGCGAGGAGCTGGTCGCGGCCTCCGCCGAGCACGTCCGGCTGCTGCGGGGCAAGAAGATGGCGATGATCTTCCAGGATCCGCTGTCGTCGATGCACCCCTTCTACACCGTGGGCGCGCAGATCGTGGAGGCGTACCGCATCCACAACCAGGTCAGCAAGAAGGTCGCGCGCAAGCACGCCGTCGACATGCTGGGCCGGGTGGGCATCCCCCAGCCGGACAGGCGCGTCGACAGCTACCCGCACGAGTTCTCCGGCGGCATGCGGCAGCGCGCGATGATCGCGATGGCCCTCTCCTGCGACCCGGAGCTGCTGATCGCCGACGAGCCCACCACGGCCCTCGACGTGACCGTCCAGGCCCAGATCCTGGACCTGATGCGCGACCTGCAGCGCGACTTCAACGCCGCGCTGATCGTCATCACCCACGACCTGGGCGTCGTCGCCGAGCTGTCGGACGACATCCTGGTGATGTACGCGGGCAAGGGCATCGAGTACGGCACGGCCGAGGACATCTTCGAGCGGCCCGAGCACCCCTACACATGGGGTTTGCTGGGGTCGATGCCACGCCTCGACCGCGAGCGGACCGAACGGCTGATGCCGATCAAGGGTGCGCCGCCCTCCCTGATCAACGTGCCCCCGGGGTGCGCCTTCCACCCGCGCTGCGCCTTCGCCGGCCGCAACGGGCAGAGGTCGAGCACCGAGGTGCCCGAACTGCTGGAGAGCGAGGGCGGTCACCTGGTCCGGTGCCACATGCCCCGCGAGGTCAGGCTGGACATCTGGGAGAACGAGATCAAAGCGAACCTGGAGTCCTCGTGAGCGAGCGAGCAGACAACCCCGTCACCCCGGTCACCTCGGCGGCACGGCCGGAGCGCCAGGGGCCCGAGAGCGAGCCGCTGCTGTCGGTGCAGGGGCTGGAGAAGCACTTCCCCGTCACCAAGGGGCTGCTCAAGCGTCAGGTCGGCGCGGTCAAGGCGGTCGACGGGATCAGCTTCGACGTCCGCAAGGGCGAGACGCTCGGCCTGGTGGGCGAGTCCGGCTGCGGCAAGACCACGACCGGACGTATGATCACCAGGCTCATCGAGCCGACCGGCGGGAAGGTCATCTTCGAGGGCCACGACATCACCCACATGTCGCAGGCGAAGATCCGGCCGCTCCGCCGCGACGTGCAGATCATCTTCCAGGACCCCTACTCCTCGCTCAACCCCCGCCACACGGTCGGCGCCATCGTCGGCGCGCCGTTCCGCATCCAGGGGGTCAAGACCGAGAAGGGGGTCAAGAAAGAGGTCCAGGACATCCTGGCCCTGGTCGGGCTCAACCCCGAGCACTACAACCGCTACCCCCACGAGTTCTCCGGCGGGCAGCGCCAGCGCATCGGCATCGCCCGCACGCTCGCGCTCAAGCCCAAGCTCATCGTCGCCGACGAGCCGGTCTCGGCCCTGGACGTGTCCATCCAGGCCCAGGTGGTCAACCTGCTGGAGGACCTGCAGAACGAGCTCGACCTGACATACGTGGTCATCGCGCACGACCTTTCGGTGGTCCGGCACATCAGCGACCGGGTGGCGGTCATGTACCTCGGCAAGATCGTCGAGCTGGCCGACCGCAAGGACCTGTACGAGTCGCCCATGCACCCGTACACCACCGCGCTGATGTCCGCCGTCCCCATCCCGGACGTCAAGCGGCGCAACGACCGCGAGCGCATCCGGCTGCAGGGCGACGTGCCCAGCCCGCTCAGCCCTCCGCCCGCCTGCCGGTTCCACACCCGGTGCTGGAAGGCGCAGGAGGTCTGCAGGACGGTGGAGCCGCCCCTGGCCGAGCTGGCCCCCCGCCACCAGGTCGCCTGCCACTTCCCGGAGAACGCCCCCGCCGGGTCCGTCGACGGGCAGGGCCTCGCGCGGCCCCTCGCCGCCGACTGAGGCTCCCCGTCGCGCCGGTGAGGCGTCTCAAGGACCGGGGGCGACCCGCGGGCGCCCCGCGAGCTCCGCGAGCTCGCGGGCCCCGCGGGTCCTCGGTCCCGCGAGCCCCACGGCCCCCGCGACCCCGCGGGCCCGTTCGCGCCCGGCTCCTCAGGGCAGCGCGCCCGGCGTGATCAACCCGGTCTCGTACGCGAGCACGACGGCCTGGACACGGTCACGCAGGCCCAGCTTGGTGAGCACGTTGCCGACGTGCGTCTTGACGGTCGTCTCGCTCACCACCAGCTCGGCGGCGATCTCCGCATTGGACATGCCCCTGGCGATCAGGCGGAGCACCTCCAGCTCCCGCTCGGTCAGCCGGTCCAGACGCGCCGGGGTGGACTGCCGGTGGGCCGAGGGCAGGTGGGCGCCGAACCTGTCCAGCAGGCGCCTGGTGACGCTCGGCGCGACGATGGCGTCACCGGCCGCCACCACCCGGATCGCCTGGACCAGCTCCTCGGGCGGCACGTCCTTCAGCAGGAAACCGCTGGCACCGGCGCGCAGCGCCTCCACGATGTACTCGTCGAGATCGAAGGTCGTCAGCACCAGCACCCGCGGCACGTGCGCGCCGCCGACGGCCTCGCGCACGATCCTGCGGGTCGCCTCGATGCCGTCCACCCCGGGCATCCGGATGTCCATCAGCACCACGTCCGGCAGCAGCGCCCGCGACTGGTCCTGGGCCGCCTTGCCGTCCCCGGCCTCGCCGACCACGGTCAGGTCGGCCTCGGCCTCCAGGATCAGCCGGAAACCGGTGCGCAACAGCGGCTGGTCGTCCACCAGCAGCACTCGGATCGTCATCGCGTGTCCTTGAGAGGAAACCGGGCATCGACCTCGAATCCGCCCCCGGGCCGCGGGCCGATCCTCAGGAGTCCACCATAGAGGGCGACCCGCTCGCGGATGCCCGCCAGTCCGTGACCGGTCACCTCCTCGTCGTCGCCGCCCGCCCCCGGGCCGAGGCCGTCGTCGGCGACGGAGACGGCCAGGGCGTCCGGTTCGTGGCGCACCGTCACCCAGGCCCGCGCCCGCGGCCCGGCGTGGCGCAGGCTGTTGGTGAGGGCCTCCTGGACCAGCCGGTAGGCCGCCAGGTCCACCCCGGGGGAGAGCGTCTCCCGCTCGCCCTCGATCGACAGCTGCGTCCGCAGCCCGGCCTCGCGCATCTGGACGATCAGTGCGGGGATCTCCCGTACCCCGGGCTGGGGTCCGCGCTCGGCCGGGGTGGCGTCGGTCCTCAGCACCCCCACGATGCTCCGCATCTCCGCCATCGCGGTCCTGCCGAGCTGCTCGATCGCGGACAGGGCCTCCCGGGCCCCGTCGGGGTCGCTGGCCAGCACCCGCCGCGCCGCCGCGGCCTGCACGGTCATCACGCTCACGTGGTGGGCGACCACGTCGTGCAGCTCGCGGGCGATGCGGGAGCGCTCCTCGGCCCTGGCGGCCCGGGTGTCGGCCTCGCGGGCGCGTTCCATCCGCCGGTCCCGGTCACCCAGCTCCGCCTGGTAGGCCCGGCGCAGCCGCACGCTCCGCCCGGCCACCCAGAGCGAGGCGGCGAGGACGACCACCAGCAGGTGGGTGCTCCACCGGCCGGTCCCGCCGTCCACCACGGACGACAGCAGATAGGCGGTCACCGCCAGCGCCGGCGCGAACAGGCTGAGCGCCAGGCCCCGCCGGGAGGCGATCACGTAGACCAGCGCCAGGGCCACCCCCAGGAGCGGCCACGAGGCCCACCCCGCCGCGACCGGCCCCGCCGCGGCCAGCCCCACCTGCCCCAGACAGACCAGAAAAAGAAGGAGAGACGGACGCATCAATGGTGACGCTGTGTCGGTGGCGACGCTGTCGCGTCGCGGTGAGGCCGCTCGAATCCGGCTCCTTCCCTCGTCACTCATCCGCTCCGCTCCTGCTTATCTGCGACGCTGTCGCGTCGCGGTGAGGCCGCTCGAACCCGGCTCCTTCCCTCGTCACTCATCCGCTCCGCTCCTGCTTATCTGCGACGCTGTCGCGTCGTGGTGAGGCCGCTCGAATCCGGCTCCTTCCCTCGTCACTCATCCGCTCCGCTCCTTCGCTCCTCAGTCCAGTCCCCGGCGCGGCCTCACGGCGCTCCTCGGTCCAGTCCCCGGCGCGGCCTCACGGCGCTCCTCGGTCCAGTCCCCGGCGCGGCCTCCG
>NZ_JBFABE010000032.1:0-19601 GCF_040640155.1 Streptosporangium sp. NPDC023615 | reverse complement strand
TCGCACGAGTCCCCAGGGAGCGTTTCGAGGGTACGTCCCCCTCTACGGCGATGCCGTTGTGGCCTCCCTCGAACCGCTTCTCGGCAAGCACGCGGGAATCACCCTCCCCTGACCCTGTGGGACTCCCGTGAGGCCGCGCCGGCGACTGGACTGAGGAGGACGGGGTCGTGAGGAACGAACGACCCCGTCCGACGAGGGAAGGAGCCGGATCCCAGCGGCCTCACCGCGACGCGTTAGCGTCGCCGTGACACAGTGTCGCCCGGTTGGCGGGCCGGGAGCGGTGGGGGAGTGCCGCCGAACTCCGGGCACAGGTCCTTGTAGTTGCACCAGCCGCACAGCCTGCTGGGCCGGGCGCGCCACTCGCCCGTCTCCAGGGCCCGCTCGATCGCCTGCCACAGGGCCCAGACCTTGCGCTCGGTGGCCAGCAGGTCGGCCTCGTCGGGGCTGTAGCGCAGGATCTCGCCTTCACCGCCCAGGTACATCAGCTGGAGCAGGCGGGGCACCGAGCCGCGCAGCCGCCAGAGCACCAGCGCGTAGAACTTCATCTGGAACAGCGCCCTGGCCTCGAAGGCGGGCCCGGGGGCGCTTCCGGTCTTGTAGTCGACGACGCGGACCTCGCCGGTGGGCGCCACGTCCAGCCGGTCGATGTAGCCGCGCAGCAGCAGGCCGCTGCCGAGCACCGCCTCCACGTAGAGCTCCCGCTCGGCGGGTTCCAGGCCGGTGGGGTCCTCCAGGGTGAAGTAGCGCTCCAGCATGACGCGGGCCCGCGCCAGCCACTGGGCGCGCTCCTGGTCGTCGCCGAACATCTCGGCGTACGACGGCTCCTGTTCCAGGAGCTTGCGCCACTGGGGCTCCAGCAGGTCCTGGGCCGCGTCGAGCGTCCGCTCGGGGGCGGGCAGATCGTACAGGCGTTCGAGAACCGAGTGGACCATCGTGCCGCGCACCATGGCGGGCGACGGCGGCTCGGGAAGCCGGTCGATCACCCGGAAACGGTAGAGCAGCGGGCACGTCATGAAGTCGCCCGCGCGCGACGGCGACAGGGCTCCGATGATCGTGGGCTCGGACGTCGACATGACCGCACTGTAGGTCACGCTGACGACAGTTCGCGCCCCGGACGCCCCGCGGCGTCTGCCGGGCCGCTCCGGCGCGTACCATCGAGGCCTGAGAGCGGAATTGAACGAGGAGTGGTGAGCCAGCGGTGAGCAGCGAGAGCCCGCGCCGGGACAGCCGGGGACTGCGGATGGGGCGTCCGTTCGGCATCCCGGTCTACGTCTCGCCGACCTGGTTCATCGTGGCGGCGTTCATCACCTACGTCTTCCAGCGCGTGGTGGCCTCCTGGCTGCCCGAGCTGAGCGTCCCGATGACCTACCTCGTCTCGTTCGTCTTCGCGGTGCTGCTGTACGTCTCGGTGCTCCTGCACGAGCTGGCGCACTGCGTGGTCGCCAGGATGTACGGCCTGCCCGTCCGGAGCGTCACCCTCTACCTGCTGGGCGGCGTCTCGGAGATCGAGCGCGAGCCGGAGACCCCGGGCCGGGAGTTCATGGTGGCCTTCGCCGGGCCGCTGCTCTCGCTGGGGCTGGCGGGGATCGGCTTCGCCGTCTCGCAGTTCGCCCCCCCGGACACGATCCCCGGCGTCCTGATCTTCCAGCTCTGGTTCTCCAACCTGATCGTCGGGATCTTCAACCTGCTGCCGGGGCTGCCGCTCGACGGCGGCCGCATGCTGCGGGCGGGCGTGTGGAAGGCCACCGGCAGGCCCGGCACCGGCACCGTCGTGGCGGCCTGGGTCGGCAGGGGGCTGGCCGTGGCCCTGGTCGTGATCCCCGTCGGGCTGGCCCTGGTGACCGGCCAGGAGCCCGACACGATCAACCTGATCTGGTCGCTGGTGCTGGCCTCCTTCATCTGGTTCGGCGCCACGCAGGCGCTGCGCGGCGCCCGGGTGCGGGCCCGTATCCCGCAGGTCAGCGCCCGCGCCCTGGCCCGGCGGGCCATCGTGATCACCGGCGACGTGCCGCTGGCCGAGGCCCTGCGCCGGGTGGTGGAGGCGCAGGCCGGGGCGATGGTCGTGGTCGACCACGAGGGCCGTCCCACCGGGATCGTCAACGGGGTCGCGGTGGAGGCCACCCCGGAGGTCCGCCGCCCCTGGGTGACGGCCGGTTCGCTCGCGCGCAGCCTGGAGCCGTCGCTGGTGCTGGCCGCCGACCTGGAGGGCGAGCCGCTGATCGACGCCATGCGCGAGTCCCCGGCGGGGGAGTATCTCCTGGTGGAACGCGGTGGCGAGATCTTCGGGGTGCTCGCCACGGCCGACGTCAACAGGGTGTTCAGCGGAGTTTAAGCGAACCACAGGTCGTTTACAGGCGTCTGACTGGATACTCGGCGTGAGAGGGACACCAGGCAGATCATGCCTGTTCGTCCCACTCGTTTTCAGCGTGTACCAGGACTAGGGTTTCGATCAGCGAACGGGCTGGTCACGTAGCTTAGGGACGCATCAATTGTCACCCCCCCACACCCCCGCTCCGGCCGGCGATCTGACGCCGGAGCTTCTCGGCACCCCCCAGTGGACCGACCACATGGTCGCGGCCGCCGGCATCCCCATGTACGACATCCCGTTCCTCAGCGTCGGCGGCGGCATCGGGTCCTTCGTGACCCTCGACTACCTGAGGATCTACGGGGTCCCGACCTCGCAGATGCGCGTGGTCTCCAACATCGACCACCCGTGGCAGACCTACGAGTTCCTCACCCGGTGCTCGCAGATCCCCCGCGGCGAGCGGATCCGCTCCGACTCCTCCTCGCGTCCGGACAACCTGTGGGGCTTCCCCTCCTACGCGCTGGAGGAGGCGTGGAAGGAGAAGAAGCCGTCCTACCTGTGGCAGATCCTCACCGAGCCGCTGCTGAACGACTACTGGACCCCGCGCGCCGGCACCGTCTTCGAGAACCTGGAGCGCGAGGCCAAGCGGATCGACTACTGGGACATGCTGGTCAAGGGTCAGGTGCGGATGGTCCGGCGCCGGGCGGGCGGCGGCTACTTCACCGTGGTCACCCCGCCGGAGGGCGCGGCGGCCACCAAGCGCATCATCTTCCGCTCGCGCTTCGTGCACATCGCGATCGGCTACCCGGGGCTGAAGTTCCTGCCCGACCTGCAGGAGTTCCGCACCAAGCACGGTGACTACCAGCACGTCGTCAACGCCTACGAGCCGCACGAGCAGGTCTACGAGTTCCTCAAGACGCGGCCGGGCACCGTGGTCATCCGGGGCGGCGGCGTCGTCGCCTCCCGGGTGCTCCAGCGGCTCTTCGACGACCGCGAACGGCACGGCCTGCAGACCCAGATCATCCACATCTTCCGCACCTTCGTCTCCGGTCCGCACGGCCCGCACGTCTGGTCGCGCCGCAAGGGCGGCCACGGCTGGGCCTACCAGGGCTTCAACTACCCCAAGTCGGTCTGGGGCGGCCAGCTCAAGGCCGAGATGCGCAAGCTGGAGGGCGCCGACCGGGCGAAGAAGTACAAGGAGATGGGCGGCACCAACACCCCCTACCGGCGGCGCTGGCAGGAGCAGATGCGCGCGGGCCGCAGCGGCGGCTACTACCACGCGGTGCAGGGCACCGTCGACCGGGTGGAGCGCGGCCCCGACGGGCGGCTGGTCAGCTACGTGCGCAGCAACGACGGCATCGTCCGCGAGCCGGTCTCGGACTACATCATCGACTGCACCGGCCTGGAGGCCGACATCGCCGAGCACCGCATCTTCGACGACCTGCTCCGCAACGGCGGGGCGGGCCGCAACCCGGTGGGCCGGCTGGACGTGGAGCGCCACTTCGAGGTGAAGGGCACGGCCAACGGCGACGGCGTCCTCTACGCCTCGGGATCGGCCACGCTCGGGGGGTACTTCCCCGGCGTCGACACCTTCCTGGGGTTGCAGATCGCCGCCCAGGAGATCGCCGACGACCTGGCACGGCGAGGGTTCGTCAAGAGGATGGGGCCGCTGCGCTCGACCGCGCAGTGGTTCAAGTGGGTCCGAAACGCGCCGGTGTAAGGAGTATTTCCCGTGGTTCCGACCCTCTTGGGCCGTATTCAGACGCGCCTCTTCATGCTCGCCACCCTCGGCGTGCTCGTCACCCTGCTGATCGTCCCGGTGCTCCCGGGACCCTCCGGGTCGCTCGCCGACCGTTATGTCAACGGACTGCTGGTCATCGCGGCCGTGGGGGTTCTGGGAGTCGTCTGGGAGCTGATATATCACTTCCTGATGCAGTTCAGATGGGAGAAGGACTGGCCGACCCTGTTCGGCCTGCTGACGCTCGTCCCGGAAGGCCTTGTACTGTACTTCTTGCTACGGTCCGGTGTGATCGACTTCATCGATCCGGTTCCGGCCGCGGCCTTCTGGACGCACTTCACCGTCGTCTGGGTGTGCATCTGGTTGGTGACGAACGGCCCCATGCGGGTGCCGTTCATCCGGTGGCGTTTCCGGGGAGGGAGAGTTCTGTGACCGACCAGGGCTTCGGGGTGGTGCGTCCGCTTCCGGGCAACGGGCTGGTGGCCCATGTGGGCGGCCTGCTGCTGGTGTGCGACGCGGCCGAGGCCGTCGTTGAGGATCTGCTGGGGGCGCTGCGGGAGACCGCGGGCTCCGGCGGCGACGGCAGGGCGCTGGCCCGCCGGGTCGCCCAGATCCTCGCCGTCATGATGGGCGAACCGGTGGCGTGCGCCGTCGCCGGGCCCGTCGGCGGCGGTGTGGCCGTCCTGGTCAGCGGCCCGGCGTTCGCGTCGGTGACCGGCTCGGCCGGCGAGATCCAGCTCGCGGGACGTGACGCGCTCACCTGGTCCGACCGGCTGGTGCCCGGCCCGGTGAGCCGGGTCGAGCTGCGCCTGCCGGACGCCGGGGCGGCGCACCCGCTCTCCACGCTGGACGCCGGGGTGATCGTCGCGGGCGGGGTCGAGTGCGACCTGACCGAGGCGCCGGTCCGCACGCCGGCGCCGCCGCGGACGGAGTCCGCCGCGTCCGGTGTCTCCGGCGCTGCGTCCGCCGCGCCCCACGCCCAGCACGTCGCGCCGCAGATGCAGGCCTCCACGCCCGCCCCCACCCCGATGCCCGCGCCGCCCGAGCGGGCGACGCCCCCCGAGTGGTCCGCCCCGCCCGAGACCGCCCCGCCGTACCCGATGGGGCAGGCCGAGTCCTCCCCGTCGAGGGCGGTGCCGCCGGCCGCGGAACCGCGGCACGAGCAGCAGCCGTCCCGGCCCCCCGGCCCCGAGCGGATCCACCCGGTGGAGACGCCTCCCCCTCCGCCCGGCCCCTCGAGGGCGCAGCACGAGGACATCGACACCGCCCTGTCGAGCGGGATGGGCGGCGACCCGATCGGCGTCGGAGGCCAGCCGTTCGAGTACGAGCTGCTGACGCCCGGTGGTTCGCGGCCCTCGGACGAGCGGCCCGTGGCCGTGGCCGAGCCCGATCCCGAGCCCGAGGCGCGCCCGCTGGTCTACGGGGTCGACTGCAAGAACGACCACTTCAACGACCCCCGCGTGCCCTACTGCGCGGTCTGCGGCATCGCGCTGGTGCAGCGCACCCTCGTCCCCTACAAGGGGCCGCGCCCGCCGCTGGGGGTGCTGCTCCTCGACGACGGC
This sequence comes from Streptosporangium sp. NPDC023615, assembly GCF_040640155.1. Classification (NCBI taxonomy): domain Bacteria; kingdom Bacillati; phylum Actinomycetota; class Actinomycetes; order Streptosporangiales; family Streptosporangiaceae; genus Streptosporangium; species Streptosporangium sp. NPDC023615. The sequence goes on along the minus strand of NZ_JBFABE010000032.1, from coordinate 13,996 downwards.
CTGACGCTGCGCCTGGACACCGACTACCTGGTGGGGCGCGATCCGGAGAGGGCTCCCGAGGTGGCCGACGGGTCGGTCCGCCCGGCCAAGGTCACCAGCCCCGACGGCTCGGTCTCCCGCCGCCACCTGCGGGTGGCGCTGGACGGCTGGGACGTCAACCTGGTCGACCTGGGGTCGGTCAACGGCACCCAGATCCAGCCGCCCGGCGACCCCAACTTCTACGACATCCCGCCGAACGAGCCGGTCGCGATCATGCCCGGCACCACCGTGCGGATCGGGGTCTCGCGGACCATGCGCTACGAGTCGCACCGCAACCGCTGAGAGCACCCGCGCCTTCTCCGGGCGGTACGGCCGTGGCCGTACCGCCCGTCGTGTTCCCGGGGTCCGCGGGACGGCGCCGGACTCACCGGGGCGTACCCGTTCGCACCGGACCCACCAGGTCGCACCGGAGTCGCACCGGAGTCGCACCGGAGTCGCACCGGGAGGCGTGCTCGGGGGCGGGCGCGGCCCGTCAGGGGCTCGGGGCCGGGGAGCCCGACGCGACCGGCCGGGCGGAGACGGCCGCGGCCCAGTCGACCGGGTCGGGATCCTGCTCGGCGCGGACCAGCAGGTGCGCGCCCGGGGGAGCGGCCGCGGTGTCGGGCGCCACGACCAGGGCGTCCGGCGGGACCTCGCCCGAGGTGGCCGCCACGCCGAGACGGGCCAGCCGCTGGGCCAGCGCCGAGGCACGGCCGCCGCCGACCACGACGAGCGGGCGTCCCGCCCGCAGCGCCAGCATGAGCGCCACGTGGGCCGCCGCGTCCCCTCCGGAGCCGTGGTGCACCGCCACCGGACCGCTCTCGGGGACGGTCTCGCCCTGTCCGGGCGCGCGCACGGTCACCACGCGGCAGACGGCGCCCTCGCGTATGCCGGCCTCGCCGGGAACGCCTGCGGGCAGCACCAGCAGGTCGGGCCGGGCACCGGAGACCAGCTCCGGCAGCTCGCCCGCGACGTCCGCGCTGAACCTGCTCACCACCCGGACGTCCGGGCCGTGCTCGCGAACCGTGGCGGCGAGCGCCTCCAGGTCGTGCAGGGTCTCGGCGAGCTCTGCGAGCTCGAAGGACAGGCCGCTGCCGACCTCCAGGTGGCCCGCCGGGTAGGGGCGCAGGTGACCGAGGACGACCTCGGACGGGGAGGTGGAGCGGGCCAGGGTGGTGGCCAGACCGGCCAGCGGGGCCTGCTCGGCGGGAGGATCGGGCACGATCACCAGCACCCGGTGGGCGGCGGTGACGCCGAGCGCGGCGCGCTCGGCCTCGGCGATGTCGCGGGCCACCCGCCGGTCGGGATAGATCCTGCTCACCAGCGGGCCGGTCATCGCGGTCGTGACCAGGGCCATGACCACCATCAGCGAGTACAGCTCGTCGTCCAGCACGCCCTTCTGCAGGCCGACGCTGAGGATCACGATCTCGGTGAGCCCCCGCGTGTTGAGCAGGGCGGCCAGCGCCCAGGACTGGCGGTTGGGCAGCCGCTGCGTGCGGGCGGCGGCGTAGGAGCCGAGCAGCTTGCCGCCGATCGCGACGGCCAGGATCGCGGCGAGCGTGCCCAGGCTCGACAGGTCGAGCTCACGCAGGTTGACGTTGAGCCCGGCCACCACGAAGAACATCGGCAGCAACAGCAGCACGGCGAGCTGTTCGAGCCGCTCCAGGATCTCGTGGTTGAGCCTCTCGGCGCCCTCGCGGGGCATCACCGCGCCGAACAGGAACGCCCCGAAGATGAAGTGCACGTGCATCCACTCGGTGGCCCACGACGACGCGATCAGGCCCAGGAGCACCAGCGACAGCAGACCGGGCGTCAGCCGCCCGGCCTTCTCGTACGCCGGGACCAGCCGGGCCAGCAACGGCTTGACCAGCAGGAACATCACCAACGCGTACGGAAGGGCGAGCAGGACCTTCCACTGGCCCTCGGCGTCCCCGGCTCCCGCGATGCCCACCACGACCGCGAGAACGGTCCAGGCGAGGACGTCGATGACGGCCGCGGAGGCCAGGGCGAGACCGCCGAGCTCGATCCGCTGCATCCCCCGGTCGGTGAGCACCCGGGCCAGCACGGGGAAGGCGGTGGCCGCCATCGCCGCGCCCATGAAGAGCACGAACGGCAGCGTCCTGCCACCGCCCACGTGGTCGCCCGCGACGGCCAGCGCGAGCACGCAACCCAGCACGAACGGCAGCACCGTCGAGCCGAGGGCCACGGTCACCGCGATCCGGCCCTTGCCCCTGACCAGCTTCTGGTCCAGCTCCAGGCCCACGACGAACATGAACAGCACCAGGCCGACGTTGGCCAGGGCCTGCAGCGGAGGCCGCATCTGCGGGCCGAACAGCTCGTCACCGATCAGCGGACCCATCAGGGTGGGACCCAGCAGGATGCCCGCCACGATCTCGCCGACGACCGACGGCTGGCCGAGCCGGCGGGCCAGCGCTCCGAACAGCCGCGCCGCCGCGAGGACGATGACGAGGTCGAGCAGGAGCAGGTCCATTTGCAGCACTGGGGAGCACGCTTTCCGTATGCGAAGAAAAGCCCCGAGAATGTCGAGGGCGACGTTACCGTGTGGTGAATGTCGCCGCGAACGTTGCGCGGACATGGAGGGAGACCGTTGGTGGAAGGCATCGCCGACTACGCGTTCATCCGGTCGTTGGGGGCCGGGAACCACGGCGAGTTCTACTTGGCGAAGAGGCCCGGGCGGTTGCCCGTCGAGGTGGACCTGGTCGCCGTCAAGGTGGTGGGAGGCACAGGGAACGACGCGTTCCGCCGCGCCACGCGGGAGCTGAAGGCGTTCGCCGCGGTGCGCTCGCCGTACCTGGTGCGGCTCTACGACGCCGGCCAGCAGGGCGGGGTGTTCTACTACTCGATGGAGTACCTGCCCGGCGGCTCGCTGGCGCGGCCCGCCGAGTCCCCCTCGCGCGAGCGGGTGCTCCGCTCGATCGCCTGCGTGGCCCACGCGGCGCAGGCGCTGCACGAGGAGGGCATCGTCCACCGCGACATCCGTCCCGGCAACGTGCTGCTCACCGACGACGGCGGCAAGCTGTCGGACCTGGGCCTGTCGCAGGTGCTGACACCGGGCGCGACGGTGACCGGGATGGGCGACATCGGCTCGGTCGAGTTCACCGACCCGGCGCTGCTGCAGGGGGAGAAGCCCACCCCGCCGGGTGACGTCTGGTCGCTGGGCGCGACCCTGCACTGGGCGGTGAGCGGCAACGGGCTCTACGGGGAGCTGCCCGTCCACGACCCGCTGCTGACCCTGCGCAAGGTGCACGGCACGCCGCCGTCGATCGACCCGGACCTGGAGCCGGAGCTGGCGGACCTGGTGCAGGCGTGTCTCGGCGACGTGGCCAAGCGCCCCACCGCCCGGGGGGTGGCCGACCGCCTCCACGCCCTGCTCGCCTGAGGAGCCGGGGCTCGGCGGGCCGGTCAGACCTCGGCGGGGCGCGGCAGGGGGCGTCAGGCCCCGGTGGGGCGCAGGCGTTCCAGCTCGGTGTCGAGCATCCGCTCCAGGCGCCCGGGCCCGAGCCTGCCGGGGTAGAGCAGGCGGTGCACGCTCAGGCCGTCGACCAGGGCCAGCAGCCGCTCGGCCACGTCGTCGAGATCCTCGCCGGTGACGATCTCCCCCTCCGCGGACGCCGAGCCGAGCAGGCTGCGTACCAGGTAGCGCAGTTCGTCGGCCTCGGCGCGCTGCGCCTCCAGCAGCGCGGGGCTGGTCATGCTCCTGCTCCAGAAACCGACCTCCAGCCCGCTCTCGGCGACGCGCTCCTCGTCCAGCGGGAGATTGTCGAGCAGGAGCTCGCGCAGGGCGGCCAGGCCGGTGAGGCCGGCCAGCTTGCCGCGCAATCGCTCCACGATGCGCCGGTGCGAGGAACGCAGGGCCGACAGCATGATGTCGTCCTTGTCGGCGAAGTAGTGGGTGAGCACGCCGTTGGAGTATCCGGCCTCCCTGGCGATGGCCCGGGTGGTGGCGGCCTCGATGCCCTCGCGCAGGATGATGCGGCGGGCCGCCTCGACGACCTCCTCGCGACGCTCCTCATGATCGACGATCTTCGGCATCTCGTTCTCCTCCCCCGGGGGACCGTTCCGTTGACATTTTAGTCGGTCGCCCGTCTATTATCCGCTCAAGACATGAGGAGGACCGTCATGACCGTCGTCACCCTCGGGGTGCACATCGTGGACGTGCTCGCCAGGCCGGTGGAGTCGATCCCCGCCGGGCAGGACACCCACCTGCTGGAGCAGATCCGGGTCACCGCCGCCGGAGCCGCGGCCGCGACCGCCGTCGACCTGGCCGCGCTCGGCGTGCCGGTCGCCTCGATGGGCGCGGTCGGCGACGACGAGCTCGCGGACCTGCTCGTCATGATGATGGAGCGGCGCGGCGTCGACGTGACCGGGATCGTCCGGAAGCCGGGGGAGCAGACCGCCGCCTCGATCCTGCCCATCCGCCCCGACGGCGGACGCCCGTCCTTCCACGTACCCGGCGCCAACCTGGGCCTGTCGACCGCCGACGTCGACCGCGAGCGGATCCTCGGCGCGCGGATCGTGCACCTGGGCGGCATGGACGCCACCTGGGGCCTGCACGACCCGGCGTTCTACGCCCTGCTGGACGAGGCGCGGGCGGCGGGCACGATCGTCACGATGGACCTGCTGTCCAACATGCCGGACCTGATGCAGGGGGTACGGGCCTTCCTGCCGCACGTCGACTACGTGCTGCCCAACGAGGAGCAGGCCCTGATGATGAGCGGCGCCTCCGGGGCCGAGGAGGCCGCGGCCGCCCTGCTGGCCGAGGGACCCTCGGCGGTCCTGGTCACGCTGGGCGGCGAGGGAAGCCTGATCGCCGACTCCGGCGGGCTCACCCGCGTCCCCGCCCTCGAGGTGCCGGTGGTCGACACCACCGGGTGCGGCGACGCCTACTGCGCCGGGTTCGTCGCCGGCCTGGCCGACGGCCTCGACGTGGCCGGCTCGGCCCGGCTCGGCACCGCGCTGGCCGCCCGGGTCGCCGGGGGACTGGGGTCCGACGCCGGGCTGACCGGGGCGCGCGAGCTCCGCGAGCGACACGAGCGACGCGAACCGGCGTGAGCCGAGGCGAACCCGCGCACCGGCCGGCCCCGCCCTCCGGGCCGTGAACCCCGGACCGTGGGTTCCAGGCCGTGACCTTCAGACCGTGACCTTCCCGACCGTGACCTTCCCGACCGTGAAAGGACGACGCATGTCCAACGACGCCGAACTCAGGGAGCGGGCCGCCAAGGTCGTCCCCGGCGGCATGTACGGCCATCTCAACGCGGCGCTGCACGGCCCGGCCTACCCGCAGTTCTTCGTGGGCGGCGAGGGCTGCCGCCAGCGGGACGCCGACGGCCGCGAGTACGTGGACCTCATGTGCTCCTGGGGGCCGGTGGTGCTCGGTCACCGCCATCCCGCGGTCGAGGCCGCCGTCGCGGCCCAGCTCGCCGCGGGCGACTGTCTCAACGGCCCCGGCCCCGTCTACGTCGAACTCGCCGAACTGCTGGTGGAGACCGTCCCCCAGGCCGACTGGGTGATGTTCTCCAAGAACGGTACCGACGCCACCACCCAGGCGCTGATGGTGGCCCGCGCCGCCACCGGCAGGCACAAGGTGCTGATGGCGCACGGCGCCTACCACGGCGCCGACCCCTGGTGCACACCGAGCACGGCGGGCACCACCCCCGCCGAGCGCGCCGACCTGGCCGAGTTCACCTACAACGACCTGACCTCGGTCGAGGAGGCGGCGGCGCGAACGGAGGGCGAGATCGCCGCGATCATCGTCACGCCCTTCAAGCACGACTCGTTCGAGGACCAGGAACTCGCCACGCCCGAGTTCGCCCGGGGAGTGCGGGCACTGGCCGACCGGCTCGGCGCCGCGCTGGTGATCGACGACGTGCGCGGGGGCTGGCGGCTCGACCTGGGCGGCTCCTGGGAGCCACTGGGGGTCCGCCCCGACCTGTACGCCTTCAGCAAGGCCATGGCCAACGGCCACCCGATCGCGGCCGTCACCGGCGTGGACGCCCTGCGCGCCCCCGCCCAGACGCTCTACACCACCGGTTCGTTCTGGTTCAACGCCGCCCCGATGGCCGCGGCCAAGGCCACGATCGAGACGCTGCGCGACATCGACGGCATCGCCCTGATGGAACGCGCCGGCACCCGGTTGAGGGAGGGCCTGGCCGCCCAGGCCGCCTCGCACGGCTTCACGGTCAACCAGACCGGTCCGGTGCAGATCCCCTGGCTCTCCTTCGAGGGCGACACGACCCTGGAGAAGGGCATGTTCTGGGCCGCGGCCTGCGTGGAGGAGGGCGTCTACCTCCACCCCTGGCACAACTGGTTCCTGTCGGCCGCCCACACCGACGCCGACATCGACCGGGCGCTGCAGGGCACCGACGCCGCCTACGCCAAGCTCAGGGCCCACTTCGGGGCCGACTGAGCCGACGCCGGCACGCCGGGCAGGACCGGTACGCCGGGCAGGGCCGGCGGGGAAGGTGCGGCCGATCCTCGTGCCCGGGCCGTCCCGGGCCTTTCCCGGGCCGCCCGGCGGCCGGTCGATCCTCCAGGACGTCCCCAGGGCGTCCGGGCGCTCGACGGCGGTCCCGGGTGTCCCGGCGGTCCCGGGTGTCCCGGTGGTCAGGGGCCGCCGGGGGTGTCCGGGCGGGGCGGGATGTCCTTCAGGCGGTACCACTGCAGGTCGTCCAGGCGCGTGCCGTCCGGGCCCGGCATCAGCCCGCGCATCACCGCCTCCTGGGTGAAGCCCGCCCGCCGCAGCACGGTCTGGGAGGCGAGGTTGCCGGGCGCGGTGCCCGCGATGATCCGGCCCAGGGGCGTGTGCTCGAAGGCCCATTCCACCAGCAGGTTCACCGCCCGGGTGGCGAACCCCCTGCCGCGGAACTCCGGCCGCATGCTGTAGCCCGTCATGGCCTGCCCCAGCGGCGGGATCACGCCGCTGAGCTGGATCTCCCCGGCGAACGCGCCGGTCGAGGCGTCCTCGATCACGGCCTGGAGCATCGTCCCGTCCAGCCAGGCCGCGCCCGCGGAGCGGCACCGGTCGCGGGCGTCCTCCAGGCTCGGCGGCTCGGGCGGGACGCTGTGCCTGACCACCTCCGGCAGGATCTGCAGCGCCTGGTAGTCGTCGGTGTCGGCCGCGGTGAGCGGCCTGAGCCGCACCGTCCCGTCGGTCAGCGAGCCGCCCGGGAACCACGGAAGGTAGGGCCGCACGGGCTCGCCGGAGTCGCCGCGCAGGCGCGCGAAGGAGACCAGGTCGCGGCGGGCGCCGTCACGCTGCCTCTCGGCGCCGCGTCGCACGCCCTCGCGCCGGAAGCCGGCGGCCATCGCCACCTGCTGGCTGGGGAGGTTCTCCACGTCGGCGAGCAGCTCGAGGCGCTCCACCCCGTGCTCCAGGGCCCAACCGGCCAGGGCCGACGCGGCGGCCGTGGCCACCCCGCGCCCCCGGGCCCACGGCGCCACCAGGTAGCCGATCTCGGCGGTGTCGCGCGGCAGCGGGGGCTTGAGGTCGATGCTGCCCAGCCACTCGTCCGTCTCCGGGTCCGCGATCGCGAACGCGGCGCCCCCGGCCTTCCAGATGCCCCGGGCCGACTCCAGGTACCGCAGCGTGTCGTCGTGGGTGTAGGGGACGGGGATCTGCGGGAGGAACCGGATGATCTCCGGGTCGGCGCAGGCCCGCGTGTTCGACTCGGCGTCACCGGCCGTGTGCGGTCTGAGTACGACGGGACCGGCGGGAATCACATCTTCTGGGAGCATAGGGCAACAGCTACCAGGTCCCGGGCGGTATCGGCCAACCGTTTAAGGAGTACCGGTTCCGGGCGGCCCCGCCCGCCACGGGTGCGACGCCCCGCCGGCCCCTCCCACCTCCGATGCCCGGCGCCCGGGTCCTGTCCCGGGCGCCCGGCTCGCCGGACCCGTGGGCCGGGTCCGTCCCGCCGTGGTCCCGCCACCTCGCGGGTTTCCCGCTCCCCGTGCCCGGACGGGGTGGGATGGGCCGCCGCCGGGCGCCGTTAACCTTGCGCTCATGGGTTTTCGCAGGCATGGGCCGTTTCAGGCCGGGGATCAGGTTCAGCTCACCGACCCCAAGAACAAGCGCCACACGGTGACGCTGAAGGAAGACGGCGTCTTCCACACGCACAAGGGCGGGATCCCGCACAGTGAGCTGATCGGCCAGCCCGAGGGCTCGGTGGTGCGTTCGTCCGGCGGCACCCAGTATCTGGCGTTCAGGCACCTGCTCCAGGACTACACGCTCTCCATGCCGCGCGGCGCGGCGGTGATCTACCCCAAGGACTCGGCGCAGATCGTCGCCATGGCCGACGTCTTCCCCGGTGCCCGGGTGGTGGAGGCGGGCGTCGGCTCCGGCGCGCTCACCTGCTTCCTGCTGCGCGCCGTGGGCGCCGAGGGCACCCTCACCTCGTACGAGCGGCGCCAGGACTTCGCCGAGGTCGCCACGAAGAACGTGGAGAAGTTCTACGGCGGGCCGATGGAGCAGTGGCGCCTGGTGGTCGGCGACTTCGTCGAGTCCCTCGACGAGAGCGACGTCGACCGGATCATCCTGGACATGCTCGCGCCGTGGGAATGCGTGGACGCCGCGGCCAAGGCTCTCACCCCCGGGGGTGTGATCTGCTGTTATGTCGCGACCACAACCCAGCTGTCGCGGACGGTCGAAACTCTCCGGGAGCACGGGAGTTTCACCGAGCCCCATGCGTGGGAGACCCTGGTTCGTGACTGGCATGTCGAGGGACTGGCCGTACGGCCCGACCACAGGATGGTCGGCCACACCGGTTTCCTGGTCACGGCGCGTCGCATGGCGGACGGCGTGACGCCGCCACCTCGGCGCAGACGCCCGGCGAAGGGGGCCAATGTCGAGGACTCCGCGACCTCCACCACCTGATGACGATTCGGATACGAGGACTCGTGAGAGAGTGACGCGCGAAACGACCCTCATGTTCATATACTTCTAGTACTAAAAGCACTAAAAGGGATTAATCATCGCGCACCTAATGTAGTCATACGAACACTGCTCGATCAGGTAAGGGGCAGCCCCCAGATGGGTAGGCTTTTGAGTAGTCGGTCTCGACTGGGAAGGAGGTGACGCCGTGGCAGCTCGCGACGACGCTGAGGCTCGTGCCGCGCAGCGCGAACGGGAGGTCGCCGACCTCACAACACAGGTCTCCTTCCTGCAGGAGGAGATCACCGCGTTGCGCAGGAAGCTGACGGAGTCTCCCCGGCAGGCCAGGGTCCTCGAAGAGCGTCTTCACGACGTCCAGGTGAACCTCGCGGCCGTAACGGGACAGAACGAGCGTCTGGTGGCCACCCTCAAGGAGGCCAGGGACCAGATCGTCGCCCTGAAGGAGGAGGTGGACCGGCTCGCGCAGCCGCCGTCCGGGTTCGGCGTTTTCCTCGAGGCCAGGGAGGACGGCACGGTGGAGGTCTTCACCGGTGGCCGCAAACTCAGGGTGAACGTCAGTCCCGCGGTGGAGGTCGACTCGCTGAAGCGCGGCCAGGAGGTCATGCTCAACGAGGCGCTCAACGTGGTCGAGGCCCTCGGGTTCGAGGACCTCGGCGAGATCGTGATGCTCAAGGAGCTCCTTGAGGACGGCCGGCGCGCGCTGGTGATCTCGCACGCCGACGAGGAGCGGGTGGTGAAGCTCGCCGAGTCCCTGCTCGACCAGCCGATCCGGGCCGGCGACTCCCTCCTGCTCGAACCGCGCTCGGGCTACGTCTACGAGCGCATCCCCAAGTCCGAGGTCGAGGAGCTCGTCCTGGAGGAGGTGCCCGACATCTCCTACGAGGAGATCGGCGGGCTCATGCGGCAGATCGAGCAGATCCGGGACGCCATCGAGCTCCCGTACCTGCACGCCGACCTCTTCCGCGAGCACAAGCTCCGCCCGCCCAAGGGCGTGCTGCTCTACGGTCCCCCCGGTTGCGGCAAGACGCTCATCGCCAAGGCCGTCGCCAACTCCCTGGCCAAGCAGGTCGCGGAGAAGACCGGCCAGTCCGGCAAGAGCTTCTTCCTCAACATCAAGGGTCCCGAGCTTCTCAACAAGTACGTCGGCGAGACCGAGCGGCACATCCGCCTGGTCTTCCAGCGGGCTCGCGAGAAGGCCTCCGAGGGCACCCCCGTGATCGTCTTCTTCGACGAGATGGACTCGATCTTCCGGACCCGAGGGTCCGGTGTCTCCTCCGACGTCGAGAACACCATCGTTCCCCAGCTCCTGAGCGAGATCGACGGCGTCGAGGGCCTGGAGAACGTCATCGTGATCGGCGCCTCCAACCGTGAGGACATGATCGACCCGGCGATCCTGCGGCCCGGCCGCCTGGACGTCAAGATCAAGATCGAGCGGCCGGACGCCGAGGCGGCCAAGGACATCTTCTCGAAGTACCTCATCGAGGAGCTGCCCCTGCACGCCGAGGACCTGTCCGAGAACGGCGGCGACCGCAAGGAGACCATCTCCGGCATGATCCAGCGGGTCGTCGAGCGGATGTACACCGAGAGCGAGGAGAACCGCTTCCTCGAGGTGACGTACGCCAACGGCGACAAGGAGGTCCTGTACTTCAAGGACTTCAACTCCGGGGCGATGATCCAGAACATCGTCGACCGCGGCAAGAAGATGGCGATCAAGCAGTTCCTCGAGACCGGGCAGAAGGGCCTGCGGATCCAGCATCTGCTGGCGGCCTGCGTGGACGAGTTCTCCGAGAACGAGGACCTGCCCAACACCACCAACCCCGACGACTGGGCTCGCATCTCCGGCAAGAAGGGCGAGCGGATCGTCTACATCCGCACGCTCGTGACGGGCAAGCAGGGCACCGAGGCGGGACGTTCCATCGACACCGTGGCCAACACCGGCCAGTACCTGTAGCGGCGCCTCGCCGGTCCCACGCGGACCGGCGGCACGCGTCCCCGTCCGGCGGCGCGGTTCCCCTCCCCGGGGAGCCGCGCCGCTGGCGTTCCGGGACCTGTTCCCACAGGTCACACGGGTACGCGGGAATCGACGTCCGTCACAGGGAACCCAAGTGATCGAGAAGCCGTCCAAGTGGCGTGCGTGAACATTCCGGTCCGGCCGCCGGGTGACCGGCGCGGCCCCGCGCGAGACGCCCCGGGAGGGCGGCCGTCTCGCCGAACTGGACCTGCTGCGTTTCACCGCCGCTCTGGCGGTGCTCGCCTTCCACTACTTCATCGCCTTCGCCTCGGTGTGGGGCGAGCGCCCGGCCGAGCTGTTCCCGGCGATCTCCACGATCTCCGGGCTCGGCATCCTCGGGGTCGAGCTGTTCTTCATGATCAGCGGTTTCGTGATCCTGATGAGCGTCTGGGGGAGGAGCCTGGGCGCGTTCGCCCTCTCCCGGCTGGTGCGGCTCTACCCGGCGTACTGGGTCAGCGTGGCCGTCACCGCCGCGGTCTACGGGCTGACCGCCGCCACCGCCCTGGACCCCAGGCTCGGCCCGGGGGAGTACGGCGTCAACCTGACGATGTTCCAGCGGGCCCTGGGCGTCCACGACGCCAACGGCGTCTACTGGTCGCTCTGGGTGGAGCTCCGCTTCTACCTGCTGATCTCGATCCTGGTGATCGTCGGGGTGACGTTCACCCGCTGCCTGGTCTTCATGGGCGTCTGGCTGCTGGCGGCCGGGTTCTTCGCCGGGAGCGAGGAGGCGTGGGTCGGTCTCGTGGTCATGCCCAAGTACGCGGCGTACTTCGTCGGGGGCATGGCGTTCTTCCTGATGACCAGGTTCGGCCCCCGGCTCGTGCTGTGGTGCCTGGCCGGGATCAGCGGCGGCCTGGCCGTCAGCGCGGCGCTCGACCGCGTGGCCGGGCGGGTGGACAAGGTCGGCTACGCCGCGATGCCGGTGCCCGACTGGGCCGTCGTCGCCACCGTGATCGGCTTCTACGTGCTGATGGCGATGGTGGCGCTGGGCTGGCTGCGGTGGCTGCGCTGGCGCGGCCTGGTGGTCCTGGGCGCGCTGACCTACCCGCTCTACCTGTTCCACACCGCGGCCGCGGTCGTGATCGTCCCGGCCCTGCGGGACACGCTGCCGCCCCCGCTGACCGCGCTGGTCACGGTGCTGGCCGCGATGGCCTTCTCCTACCTGGTGTACCGCGTGGCCGAGCGGCCCCTGCAGGAACTCGTCAGGTCCCGCAGGCGGAGGCGCGCCCCTGCCGGCCCGGCGCCGGCGTCCCCGGCGTCCCCCGGGTTCCCGGGGACCCCCGGGGCGTCTCCGGCGCCCGGGCAGCCGGGGGCCGCGATCCCCCTCGCAACGGGCGAAAAGGCCTCGGTGCCATAACTGTCCGACCACCGGGCATAGTGAAGGGTCTAGGGTCGGGAATAGACACCAGGCAGAGAAAACAGTCCCTGATGAACAGAGGGTGCGCATGACGGTACGGCGGGTGATGGGCATCGAGACCGAGTACGGCATCTCCGTGCCCGGACAGCCGGGGGCCAACGCGATGGTGACCTCCTCTCAGGTCGTGAACGCCTACCTGGCGGCCTCGGCGGCCCGGGTCCGGCGCGCGCGATGGGACTTCGAGGAGGAGAACCCGCTGCGCGACGCGCGCGGGTTCGACCTCGCGCGGGAGGTGGCGGACCAGAGCCAGCTCACCGACGAGGACCTCGGCCTGGCGAACGTGATCCTCACCAACGGGGCCCGGCTGTACGTGGACCATGCCCACCCCGAATACTCCACGCCCGAGTGCACCAACCCCCGGGCGGCGGTGATCTGGGACAAGGCGGGCGAGCGGGTCATGTACGACGCGGCGGTCCGCGCCTCGGCGATGCCGGCCAACGCCCCGATCCAGCTCTACAAGAACAACACCGACAACAAGGGCGCGTCCTACGGCTGTCACGAGAACTACCTCATGCGCCGGGCCACCTCCTTCGCCGACATCGTCCGGCACCTGACGCCGTTCTTCGTCTCCCGGCAGGTCGTCACCGGGGCGGGGAAGGTCGGCATCGGCCAGGACTCCCGCGGCGAGGGCTTCCAGATCAGCCAGCGCGCCGACTTCTTCGAGGTCGAGGTGGGGCTGGAGACGACCCTCAAGCGGCCGATCATCAACACCCGGGACGAGCCGCACGCCGACCCGGAGAAGTACCGGCGCCTGCACGTCATCATCGGCGACGCCAACATGTCGGAGATCTCGACCTACCTCAAGCTGGGGTCGACCGCGCTCGTCCTGGCGATGATCGAGGACGGTTACTTCACCCGTGACCTCGCGGTCGAGAACCCGGTGCAGGCGCTGCGCGCGGTCTCGCACGACCCCACGCTCAAGTACGAGATCTCGATGCGCGACGGCCGCAGGCTCACGGCCGTGCAGCTCCAGATGGAGTACCTGGAGCTGGCGCGCAAGTACGCCGAGGAGCGCAGCGTCAACGGCCTGGACGAGCCCACCAAGGACGTCCTGGAGCGCTGGGAGTCGGTCCTCACCCGCCTGGCGGACGACCCGATGCAGCTCTCGCGGGAGCTCGACTGGGTCGCCAAGCTGGAGTTGCTGGAGGGGTACCGCACCCGGGACGGCCTGCCCTGGTCGCACCCGCGCCTGCAGCTCGTCGACCTGCAGTACTCCGACATCCGGCCGGACCGGGGGCTGTACAACCGGCTGGTCGCCCGGGGCCGCATGCAGCGCCTGGTCACCGAGGAGGAGGTGCTCCGGGCCGTCGAGGTGCCGCCGAACGACACCCGGGCCTACTTCCGGGGCCGTTGCCTGAGCCAGTACAGCGAGTCGGTGGCCGCGGCCTCCTGGGACTCGGTCATCTTCGACATCCCGGGCAGGGAGTCGCTGCAGCGCGTCCCGACGATGGAGCCGCTGCGCGGCACCAAGGCGCACGTGGGCGAGCTGTTCGACCGCTGCCGTACCGCCTCGGAGCTGGTGACGGCGCTGACCGGCGAGCAGTGAGGTCTCCCGAGGGGGGAGGCGGCCCGGCCGGGCCGCCTGCTCTCCGACGAGGAGCTCGCCGCGCTGGTGGAGGAGGCCGTCGCCGAGAGCGGT
>NZ_JBFABE010000031.1:0-83769 GCF_040640155.1 Streptosporangium sp. NPDC023615 | reverse complement strand
GTTCAGCACGGCAACCTACGCTCGTTCCCTTTTACACCGCATCTCGGACGCGACCGTACGCGGGACGACCACGAAGAAGGCCGGTGGCACGAGAGAGCGAAAAGCCCACTCAACGATCAAAGGGCCAGGTCACCGGATGCCGGTTGACCTGGCCCTTCGTCACGAGCCGACGAGGGGAATCAAACCCCTGACCTACAGTTCACAAGAGCGTTAGAAGACGTGCCGGGTGGTGACGGGCGATGCTGTCCCGGCACGTTCCTGCTGGTTGACAGGGGCCTACCGGGTCATTCCGCGTCGGGATCTCCACTCAGAACCGGCGCCGTACGTTCCTGCCGGCCCCTCCTCGGTCTCCCCCGGTCCCCCATCACGTCCGACTTGCCGCCGCTCTCCTGTGGACTCGTTACCGTTCATCGCCACTGGGCGCGCGCCAGAGTGAGCCCGTACACCTTGGCCGCGCCGCTCGCCTTGAGCCGTCTGGCCACCGCGTTGAGGCTGCTGCCCGCGGTGAAGACATCGTCGTAGACCATGACGCGCTGGCCTTGCACCCGGGCCGGGTCCGGCACATGCAGCGCGGCGTACAGCGCCTCCGCCGCGAGCTGGCGCTCCATAAGGGAACCCGTGTCTCGCATTCCGAGAGTCGCTCGTGTTTTCTCGATGAGCGGCGGATCCAACACGAACGGGAGATTTTCATCGTCTTCGAGGATCGCCCGTTCGATGACATACCCGGTGTGATCATTGCCTTTGCGGGCCTGGTGCGACTTCAGATAAGCGGGCATCGGGATGATGGCGTCCACCCCGTCGACGAGCTCCGGGTTGGTGTAGAGGTGACCCAAGATGATCCGCGCGAAGATCCCCCCCACCCGTGCGCCCCGCCCTTGAGGCGAACGACCCCTCGCTCCAGCGTGCCCGCCTTGACCCCGACGACGGCCGTCCACTCGAAAGCACGCCGAGGGTCGTTGCAGAGCTTGTTAGAGCAAGTGGGCTCACCGTCTCGTAGCGTCTGGTGGCAGATCGGGCAGTTGGGTTCGTTCGGCGGCTGGAAGCTCTCCGACGCGCACTCGTGGCAGATGCGGACATGCCCCGCCTGCAAGTAGGGGCATTCACCGCAACTGCCGAAACCAGTGGGGGGTGGGCCGTCGCCGTAGGCCGGCCGTCCTGGTCTGGTCACCACAGCGCCTCGGGGGACGGCTCCTCTAACTTCAGATCTTCGAAGTCGAGGGTCAACTGAGCGCGGGACGCGTTGACCGCTTGGATCCGGTCCGGGCTGGACAGGCTCTTCACGACGTCGTCCACGTCTTCCACCATGAGCGCCCCGCGCGTCTTGACGTACTCCTGTGCCCACGGTTGAGCCTCGGTGAGGCTACGTAGCAGGAACACCCTCTTGCCGTGTTCCAGCGCCAAGCGCGCCTGCATCTTCGCGCCGGACGTGCTCGCGGCTTCGATGACCACCGTGCCTTGCGCGATGCCGGACATGGTGACGTTGCGGCGAGGGAAGGTGTAGGTCGCGCCGCTGGCCTCCGGCCAGAACTGGGAGACCACGGCCCCGTTCTCGGCGATCCGGTCGGCCAGGGCGCGGTTCTCCGCCGGGTAGCAGCGCAGGATGCCTGTGCCCACGACCGCGATCGTCCTGCCGCCGGTATCGAGCGCCGCGGTGTGCGCCGCGGTGTCGATGCCTCGGGCGAGGCCGGACACGACGGTGACTTGACGTTCGGTGAGCAGGCCGGACATCCGGCGTGCCCGGCGTAGCCCGTCCTCGCTCGCCTGGCGGGTGCCGACGACAGCCACGCTGCGCAGGTCCGCGTCGCGCAGCTCGCCCCGGACGAACAGGAACGGCGGAAGGTTAAAGATCAACCGGAGGGTGGCGGGGTACTCCTTGTCCAGGACGGTGACGAGCCGGGCCCCGCCGCGGGCCGCGATCTCGACCTGCTTGACGGCGGACTCGACGTAGCCATCAAGGTCATGGGCGCTGTCGTTGATGAGGGCTCTGGCCTTGATCGCCTCGGGAGAGGACTCGATGATGCTGCCCGACCATAGGCGCGCCAGGCCGTTGGGGCGCTGGGCCTCGCGCGCGATGAGGTACCAGCTGACGCCCTTGACCATGCATATCGCGAGCAGCCGTGACTGCTCCTCGGTGATCCGCATCCTACTCTCCAAACTAATGTTCGAATGCGTGTCTCATGTTACTTCAGTGCCTTATGTCGCTTGAAGATATGTCCATATTGTCAGGTAGTGCCAGGGGCTTGATGAGCCGTATCAACGGTCGGCATGACCACAAACCATGATCGACTTTCCTGATGGTGACATGGCGCACAGGTACTCAGCATGCACGCTGAGTGTACGGGCGACACATGGCACGGTCTGGCGTTACACGTCTGTGATGTAGGAGGCCTATGCAGAGGAAGGAAATTCCCTTTGCCTGACAGCTTGACCCGGTCGACAATCCCTGAGCGGTCAGCGTTACCGACGCCCCCGGCCGTACTGGCACGCGAATGGCACGAGCGGCACGTCCCTACCTCTGCATGTGATGCCCGGTGGGCCGGTGCTGAGGAACGACGTACCGGACCGCCGATCGCCCCCAGCCATCTCCGGAGGTCAGCCGTCATCAGGCGATCGTGAGAGGCCGGCCTGGAACAGGCCACCTTCGCCACACATACATGAACATGTCGCGCGAAAGGTCCCAGACTCAGGCGGGCTGCCCCGGCTCGCGTCACTCCTCGCCGGAGAACCGCTCCCACGCGGACTGGCGGGTGATCCCGAGAGCTTCCCCGAGCCTGGCCCATGTGACGCCGCGTCGGCGCAGTTCCTGTGCCCACGAGCGCAGGTCAGCCTCGGCCTGGTCGATGTGTGCGGCGACGCGCGGAATGTGGCTCAGCATCTCCTCGTCGGTCAGCGACTCCCACATGGGCACGCGCGGCCCTGCGGTGCTTTTGGGGCTCCCATCGATGATCGACGCGGACAGCGCCACGCACTCGTTGCAGATGTACACTCCAGCCCCGGCGACCAGCTTGTCGACCTCGGTGGACGGCTTGCCGCAGAAGGAACACCGGGCGAGTTCGGTCAGGGTGTCAGGCGGTGTCATAGCGCACTCCTAAGGTGTCAGGGCGTCCCTGACACCTTAGATTGTCAGGGCATCCCTGACAACTCTTGATCGTCGGCAGAGTTGTGAACCGGACGAGACTCCAGGCTTGAGAGGAGCGAGCGGGCCGGCGCAATGCGAAGCACCCGAAGGGCCTCGAAGAGGTTGAGCCTGCCAGTTGAAGTTCTCACCTTCGCGAGTCTGCGTGGAGTGAGCCGGTCGGGCTCCGCCGTACACACCTTGACCTCGATCAGGGAGTGCTTCGGGTCGCGGGCGCGCTGGTCGAGATCGGCGGTGGCAAGGTGCTGGACGAGACTCCGAAGTCACGAGCCGGCCGACGAATGGCGTCCATTCCCCTGGAGATCATTCCGGACCTGCGGGTGCACCTGGAGATGTTCGCGGAGCCGGAGGAGAACGGGCGCGTCTTCACCGGCCCCAACGGCGGGCCTTTGAAGCACTCGGGATTCCGCCGGACGTGGAACAGGGTCCGTGCGGTCGCCGGGCTTCCCGATCTTCATTTCCACGATCTCCGCCATGTCGGCAACACCCTGGCCGCTTCCAGCGGGGCAAGTCTCAAAGAGCTGATGTCCCGGATGGGGCACTCCTCCACGCGGGCGGCGCTGATCAGCACGCCAGCCAGGACCGTGACAAGGCCATCGCGGAAGCTCTGGGCAAGGCGCTCAAGGTGGCACGCAAGACGGCCACGAAGAAGGCCAGTGGCACGCGGGTGGCACGGAAGGACAAGAAGCCCGCTTGACGATCAAAGGGCCAGGTCACCGTATGCCGGTTGACCTGGCCCCCTGTCACGAGCCGACGAGGGGAATCGAACCCCTGACCTACAGTTTACAAGACTGTTGCTCTGCCGATTGAGCTACGTCGGCACTGCCGCCTGACGAGTGTAGTCGGCTCGCCCCCTTCGCGTCACCGAGGTATGCCCGGTGACCGGGAGACGTCAGGGGCGACGGTGGCGGGCCACCTCGTACAGGGCGATGCCGGCGGCCACGCCGGCGTTCAGCGACTCGGCCGCGGCGTTCATCGGGATGCGGACGACCAGGTCGCACGACTCGCGGACCAGGCGGGACAGACCCTTGCCCTCGGAGCCCACGACGATGACCAGCGGGCCGTCCAGGAGGTTGGCCTCGCCGACGTCGGTGCTGCTCTCCCCGTCCAGGCCGACCACGAACAGGCCCGCCTCGCGGTACTCCCGCAGGGTGGCGGTGAGGTTCGCGGCCCGGGCGACGGTCAGCGAGG
Organism: Streptosporangium sp. NPDC023615; assembly: GCF_040640155.1. Classification (NCBI taxonomy): domain Bacteria; kingdom Bacillati; phylum Actinomycetota; class Actinomycetes; order Streptosporangiales; family Streptosporangiaceae; genus Streptosporangium; species Streptosporangium sp. NPDC023615. The sequence goes on along the minus strand of NZ_JBFABE010000031.1, from coordinate 79,442 downwards.
CCAGCGTGCCCGCCGAGGTCTTCCAGGCCCCGCCCGTGACCCCGGCCGAGCGGCGGGACGGGATGAGCAGGCCGTGGGCGCCGAAGGCGGCGGCCGAGCGGGCGATGGCGCCGAGGTTGCGCGGATCGGTGACACCGTCGAGCGCGACGATCAGCGGGACCTCGGCGGCGTCCTGGGCGATGCGGACCAGGTCGTCGGGGTGGGCGTAGTCGTACGCCGGGACCTGCAGGGCGATGCCCTGGTGGACACCGCCCTCGGTGAGGCGGTCGAGCTTCTCCCGGCCGACCTCCAGCATCGCGATGCCGCGGTCGGCGGCGATGCGGACGGATTCCTTGACGCGGTCGTCGTTGTCGATGCGCAGGGCCACGTACAGCGTGCTGGCCGGCACCCCGGCCCTCAGGGCCTCGACCACGGAGTTGCGCCCGCCGATGTGCTCGGGGGCGTCCTCGCTCCGCCTGGTGCGGACCGGGGTCCGCGAGGAGGAGGACGAGGCTCTGCCGCCCTTCTCCTCGCGCTCGATCCGCTCGGTACGCGCCTTGTCCTTGTGCCAGTGCCGCAAGTGCGCCGGCGGGGTGGCGCCCCTGCCCTCCAGACCGCGGCGGACGTTGCCGCCCGTGCCCTTGGTCGGACTCTTCTTCTTCGCGGGTCGCCCGGACCCTTTACCCCCACCAGCCATGGTCTATAGCGTACGGCCTGGTTTCACCGCGAGAGTTCCCAGCGGGGGCCCTGGGGGGTGTCCTCGACGTGGATCCCGGCCTCGGCGAGCCGGTCGCGGATGCCGTCGGCCGCCGCGAAGTCCTTGCGGCCCCGTGCCGCCTGCCGCTGTTCCAGCGCCACCGCGACCAGGGCGTCGACGGTCGCCCGCATGCCGGTCTCCCCGCCCGAGGAGCGCCACTGCTCCGAGCGCGGGTCCAGGCCGAGGACGTCGAGCATGTTCTGCGTCTCGGCCAGCAGCCTGGCGACCTGCTCCTTGTTGCCCTGGGCGAGCGCGACGTTGCCCTCGCGGACCACCTCGTGCACCACGGCGAGCGCCTGGGAGGTGGCCAGGTCGTCGTCGAGGGCGTCGGAGAACGCCTGGGGCAGCGGGGCGTGCGCGTCGACGTCGTGGATGACCTCGGCGGCGCGCGTGACGAAACCCTCGATGCGCTGGTAGGCCGCGGCGGCCTCCAGCAGCGCCTCCTCGGAGTAGGCGATCGAGGAGCGGTAGTGCGGGGCCGCCAGGTAGTAGCGGAGCTCGACCGGGCGGACCTTCTTGATGATCTCCGGGACCAGCAGGGAGTTGCCGAGCGACTTGCTCATCTTCTCCGCGCCGATCTTGAGCATGCCGTTGTGCATCCAGTAGCGCGCGAAGCCGTCGCCCGCGGCCTGCGACTGGGTCAGCTCGTTCTCGTGGTGCGGGAAGATCAGGTCGACGCCGCCGCCGTGGATGTCGAAGGTCGCGCCGAGGTACTTCGTCGCCATGGCCGAGCACTCCAGGTGCCAGCCGGGGCGGCCCCTTCCCCACGGGGTCGGCCAGGTCGGCTCGCCGGGCTTCTCGCCCTTCCAGAGCGCGAAGTCGCGCGGGTCGCGCTTGCACGAGTCGGTGTCGGTGTCACCGGCCGCCCGCATGTTCTGCAGCTTCTGGTTGGACAGCGAGCCGTAGCGGTCGGCGTAGGACATGACGTCGAAGTAGACGTCCCCGCCCTCGGCGTAGGCGTGGCCGACGGCGATCAGCCGCTCCATCAGCTCGATCATCTCGGGCACGTGACCGGTCGCCCGGGGCTCGACCGTGGGGGGCAGGCAGCCCAGCACGTCGTAGGCCCAGGTGAAGGCGCGCTGGTTGCGCTCGGCCACGGCGAACCACGGCACGTTCTCCGTGGCCGCGACTCTGATGATCTTGTCGTCGATGTCGGTGACGTTCCGGCAGAAGGTCACCTCGTACCCCGACCGGATCATCCAGCGCCGGAGCACGTCGAAGTTGACGCCCGAGCGGATGTGCCCGATGTGCGGGGGAGCCTGCACGGTGGCACCACACAGGTAGATCGAGGCCCGGCCGGGTTCGACCGGGACGAATTCGCGGACCGTACGTACGCTGGTGTCGTATAGGTGCAGGCTCACGAAGGCAAGGCTAATGCCTTACCTCCCCTCACAAACCAGGTTGTGAGACGTTGAAGGCGTCCGCCAGAGGGTTTTATGACTATTAGCGGCAAATGTCGCCTCGCATTCCCGGCGGATCAACCGCGATAGAACACGTGCTCGGGAACGATCCGGACGATCACCCTCCGCGCTCCGGGGGCCGTCTCGACCCACGCCTTGCCGGTGTACTTGCGCGACATCTCCTCGATGAGCGCCCCTTCCGGGTCGTCGGTCAGGACGGCCCTCCCCCGCACCTCGGCGTAGCGGTACGGGTCGGCGTGGTCGAACGCCACGATGGCGGTACGCGGGTCGCGCCGGAAGTTGACGTCCTTGCGGCGCCCCCTGAGGGTGGAGAAGAGGATGTCGTCGCCGTCGGTCCTCGCCCAGACGACGCTCGCGTGCGGGCCGCCGTCGGCGTTGAGGCTCGTCACCGTGGCGAAGTTCACCGCGTCGAACAGGTCGCGCGCGCCGTCGGACAGAATCGCCATCTCTTCTCCTTCGTCCCCGCCGACTTCCAGGCCGGAGTCGGTTGCACCGATCATGCCAGGTGCCGATTCTGTAGGCTCGAAGGGCCATGGACGTCAAACCCCTCGCGGCGGCAGACCAGGTCTCCCGTCCATCCTCGCCCCCGCCTCCGCCCCCGACCGCCTCGACCGAGCCGAGCCGGGTGGCCGTCGCCCTGCGCCGTACCGGGATCGCCGTCGCCGGAGTCGGCGTGGCCGCCCTCACCGCCGCGGCGTGCGTGCTCTCCTTCGAGGACCTGCGCGCGCTCGCCGTGACCGGCAGGGCCCCCGTCGGCCTCGCCTACCTCTACCCCGCGGCCTTCGACGCGCTGCTCGTGATCGCCATGATCGCCGTGCTCCTGCTGAGAGGCGGGTGGTGGCCGGTACGGCTGCAGGCGGGCGTGATCCTGACGCTGCTGTTCGCCGGCGCGGTCGCCGCCGAGGTGGCCACCGCCATGCGGACGGCGGTGGACGAGCAGCGGGCCGCCGTCGCGGTCGCCGTCGCCCCGTGGGTGATCCTGGTCCTGGCCCTCTGGCTCTGGCTCCTGCTGATCAAGCACGCCGCCGCCCGCAGGGCCGCCACCGACGCCGCCCTCGCCGACCGGTCGTCGCCGGTACGCGACATCGTGCCCTTCCCCGGGGACGGCGAGCGCGGCGACAGCCCCGGCACCGCTCCCGCCGGACGTCCGGTCCCGCCCGACGCCGGGGAGCGGCGGCACGGGCACACCCCGGTGGCCGAGCCCGCCCGCCCGGAGCAGCAGGCCCGCACCGGCCACGGTGATCATTCGGGCCATCCCGGCCAGTTGGTGCACCACCCGGCGGCCGAGATCATGCTCGACCCGCACTCCGCTCCTCCGCTGGAGAGCGTCCCCCACCACGACCTGCCGCCGGCGGAGCCGGTGATCGGCCCCACCCCGGCGCCGGAGACCCCAGAGGTCACCGACATCCCACGGGACCCCCCGCCCGGCCCCCCGGCCCCGCCGCCGGCGAAGCCGATGCGCTGGGGCGACCTGGTCCGGCCCCGGGAGGGGGATCTGCTCGTCCACCCGCCCCGTCCCGCCGCCGGGACACCGCGACGGCAGGAGGCGGCGGGACGGCCCGCTTCCCGCTCCGCGTCGGAACCCGCGTCGGAACCCGCGTCGGAACCCGCGGGCAGGGTCGGCGAACGGGTGGGGACCTGGGAGACGGGCACCGAACCGCCCACGCGGGGAACGGGCCCGACGGCCGGGGCCGGAACACCCGAGGGCCACACGCCCGGCGCGTCCGGCACGCCCCACACGGCGGATCATCACGGCGTACCGGAGACGGGCGGGCGCGGCACACGCGAGACGGACGAGCGCCGCTCCTCCGGGACGGGCGGGCATCGCCCCACCGGGACGGGCGGGCACCGTTCCTCCGACGAGGGCGGGCGTGGCGCAGCCGGGACCGGCCGTCGCGACGTGCCCGAGGTGGGCGAACGCGACGCGGACACCCAGCCGATCCGTACCGTCCCCGACAGGACGGGGGGCGGCACGACCGGGAGAGCCTCGACCGGGTCCGCCGGCGAGAGATCCGCCGCGGACGGCTCCACCGGCTCCGCGGCCCCCATCGCCGCGGGCTCCACGGGCTCCACGGGCTCCACGGGCTCCACCGGCTCCACGGTGACCGATGAGCCCGGTGCTCCCGGCAGGAAGGGCCGCGGGTCACCCGACCCCGCGCACGGCGCCGAGGCCGCCGACGGCGGCGAGGAGGCCGAGGCCCGGGCCTACGACGGCACCGCGGCCCCGCCCTCGGGACGGATGCGCAGCACGCCGGTGCCGCCGGGCGAGTGAACGGGAGCCGCCGGGCGCGAACGAACACGCGAGCGAACGGAGAGGACGCCGCCGGGCGGGTGAAAGGGTGAGGGACGGGCCGTGACGCCCGTCCACGGCGGCCTCCGGCCGGACCGGTCGAGCCGGCTCCGGGGCCTGGGAGGAGCCGGCCCGGTCTCGGGGACCGCGCCCTCGGCCGGATCTCTCCGCCGGGATCGGCCACGTGACCGGCGTCCATGCGCCCGCCTTCCCCGTCCCGGGAAGCCGGGCGTCCGGGGGGCCACGTAGATCTCGCGTATCGGAAGACCGACGGCGGCTCCTCGCGGAGCCGCCGTCGGTCACCCGATGGGTGGACCGGCCCGCAGCTATTCGCTCACACACGTGTGAGCGGCGCCCCGCTGCGGACCGGCGATGTACCCGCTTCCTGACCTGTTCCAGGTTCGGCCCGGGGCCGGTTCGGCACACTGCGCGAACCGGCGTGGAACGGCCGGGACCCGCTCGGAGCACCGGATGGAGCCGAGCGGGTCCTTCCTGGCTGCGGTGACATCGTGCGCGTCACCGGGGTACCTCAGGCCGGAGGGGTGTCCGGTGGTCTCCGGCGAGGTCACCGGGACGGTGCGTCCCGTCCTGCGCCGGATGTGGGGCATGGTGGTCTTCGTCAGACCCTCGACGAGCGCTTGATGCCGGCGACCAGGCCGACACCCACGACGGCCAGGGCGACCTGCATGACGAGCTCGATCCAGTCGATGCCGTTCGTGGTCGCGACGCCGAGGACCTGGGCGATGGCGGTGCCGATGAGGGCGGCGACGATACCGACGACGACCGTCAGGATCCACCCGATCGCCTGCCTGCCGGGAAGCAGCAGACGACCGAGGGCGCCAACGACCGCACCGATGACGATAGCCCCGAGAATGGACGCGATAGTCATTTCAACCTCCCAGCGAGAGTGAGACCTTCACCCTCACGGGGAGGTGGCTACCCCCCACGTCACAGTTATTCCTGTAGGTGGCAAAAATTCCTTCAGTGCGTCTTTCTCGCCTGCATCTGGACGACGAGGAGCACACCGCCGATGGCGAGCACGAGCTGGATGATGTGTTCCAGCCAGTTGATCCCTCGCGTGTTGGTGAGCCCGAGCGCCGCGGCGATGAGCGTGCCGATGAGCGCGGCGACGATTCCCACGATGAGCGTCAGCCCGATGCTGATGTTCTGGCGCCCGGGAATGATGAGACGGGCCAGCGCTCCGATGATTGCGCCGATGATGACAGCGGCGACGATCGATCCGATCATGTCCGGCTCTCCCCCCGATTACGAGACATGGTTACCAGGGGGTTACCCAGCGTGGCCATGATCACCCAAAAGGGGTGGCCCGTACCGCGCCAGGAAACGGGCCACCACCTGATGGGATCGGCGAGCATTCCGCGCCGCTCGCCGGAACGTTTTCACGTTCGTATGAGAAGACGCGCAAGATGCGCTATAGGTTCACCACGATCGCGGTCGCCACGGCCGCGATTCCCTCGCCCCGGCCGGTCAGGCCCAGCCCGTCGGTCGTGGTGGCGCTGAGGCTCACCGGAGCCCCCACGGCGGCGCTGAGGGCCTTCTCGGCCTCCTGGCGGCGCGGGGCGAGCTTGGGACGGTTGCCGATCACCTGAACGGCGACGTTGCCGATCTCGAAGCCCGCGGCGCGCACCCTGCGGGCGGTCTCCTCCAGCAGGACCGCACCGGAGGCACCCGCCCAGCGAGGGTCGGAGGTGCCGAACAGGCCGCCGATGTCACCGAGGCCGGCCGCGGACAGCAGCGCGTCACAGGCGGCGTGGGCGGCGGCGTCGCCGTCGGAGTGCCCGGCCAGGCCGGTCTCCCCCGGCCAGTGCAGGCCGGCGAGGTGAAGCTCACGGCCCGAAGCGAACGGGTGGACGTCGACACCGACGCCCACCCGTGGAAATATCGTGTTCAGGAGTTGAGAACCTCGTCCAGCAGGGCCTCGGCCTTGTCCTCGTTGGTCTTCTCCGCGAGCGCCAGCTCGCTGACGAGGATCTGCCTGGCCTTGGCCAGCATCCGCTTCTCTCCGGCGGAGAGCCCGCGCTCCCTGTCGCGTCGCCACAGGTCGCGTACGACCTCGGCAACCTTGTTGACGTCACCGGACGCCAGCTTCTCAAGGTTCGCCTTGTAGCGGCGGGACCAGTTCGTGGGCTCTTCGGTGTGAGGCATTCGAAGCACGTCGAAAACGCGCTCAAGGCCCTCTTGTCCGACGACGTCGCGAACACCCACGAGTTCTGCGTTGTCAGCCGGCACCTGGACGGTAAGGTCGCCCTTGTCGACCTTGAGAACCAGGTAGGTCCTTTCCTCACCTTTGATGGTTCGGGTCGTGATCGCCTCGATCCGAGCAGCCCCATGGTGGGGGTAGACGACAGTGTCGCCGACCTGGAAAGTCATGTGACAAGTACCCCTTCCGCTGTACTCAAGAGTACCACGTATCCACAGCCTCCCGGAACAGTGAAATCACCATAACTGCAGGTCAAAGCCGCATCTTATGACTTGACAAGTGCCAAACTGTGTGAATCAAGGGGGCGAAAAGCACTTATGACCTGCGTTCCCCGACTCCGGATCGGCGGGCGGGGCGCCGCGAAGCCCGGCAATCATCGCCGATAGGGTGGCCCTTGCCCTATCTCATGCGTGACAAGGAGAACTCGCACCGTGACCCGCAACAGCCGTCACCGGGCGATCGTCGCCGCCGCGTTCCTCGCAGCCGCCCCGGCTCTGGCCGGTTGCGGCGCCGGAACCGACGCGATCACCAACAAGCCCTACGCACCGACCGAGGCGCTGACGACCAAGACGCCGCAGGGCATCGACATCTCGCAGGGATTCTTCCTGGGGCCCGACTCCGGGGCGACGCTCGCCGAGGGAGGGGCGGTTCCGCTCTACCTGTCGGTCGTCAACACCCAGGCCGGCACCGACCAGCTCGTCGGCATGGGCGTCGACCCGGCGCTCGGCACGGCGAAGGTCAACGCGCCGGTCGCGCTCCCGCAGAACGAGCGGGTCTCCGTCGGCAGGCCCACGCCGACGATCCTGATCGAGGGGCTGAAGAAGCCGCTGCGGGGCGGCGAGAGCATCCCGGTGCAGCTGCAGTTCGCCAACGCCGGGATCGTGCAGGTCATGGTCCCGGTGATCACGCGTAGCCGCGAGTACACCGCCTACCCGCAGGCCCCCAGCGCCCCGGCGTCCACGCCGGCCGCGACGCCGGGCGCCACGACCTCGGAGACCCCGGCACCGGGCGCCACGACGTCGGCCACCCCGACGCCCGGCACGACGACCAGCGGCGCCGAGACCGGCGGCGCGGGAACCGGCGAGACCGAGGCCGGCGCCCACTGACCTCTTCCCCTCTGCCCGGTGTCCCGCCGAGGGGGCGCCGGACAGGGGATCCCCCGGGCCACCGAGGGCCGGGCTCTCCGGGCCGCCGAGGGCCGGGCCCCCGCGCTTCTCCGGGCCGCCGAGGAGCGGGCTCCCCGGGCCCTCCGGGCCTCCTGGGGCCGCTCCCCGGAGAGGGCCGCCGTGGCCGGGGATCGCCGCTGGGACCGCGGCCGGGGGCGCCACGCGGACGAGCCCGCCCCGGCGCGACCGGGACGGGCTCGGATCCCCGAAGGGCCGGACCTCAGCGAGGGGCGGATCCCGCCTGAGGGCCCGCCCCGACGAGGCCGCACCTCGGCAGGGGCCGCCTCGACGGCGCCGGGCCTCGGAAGAGGCCGGATCGAAGAGGCCGGATCCCGGCGGGCTCGGACCTCGGCGGGCTCAGACCTCGGCGGGGTCGAACTTGTAGCCCAGTCCCCGGACGGTGAGGATGCACCGCGGGTTGGAGGGGTCGGCCTCGACCTTGGCGCGCAACCGCTTGACGTGCACGTCCAGGGTCTTGGTGTCGCCCACGTAGTCGGCGCCCCAGACCCGGTCGATGAGCTGCCCCCGGGTGAGGACCCGCCCGGCGTTGCGCAGCAGCACCTCCAGCAGCTCGAACTCCTTCAGCGGCAGCTGCACCGGCTCGCCCCGTACGGCGACGGTGTGGCGGTCGACGTCCATCCGGACCGGACCGGCGGCCAGCACGGCCGACTCCAGTTCCTCCACGTCGCCCTGGCGGCGCAGCACCGCGCGGATGCGGGCCACCAGTTCCCTGGAGGAGAAGGGCTTGGTGACGTAGTCGTCCGCGCCCAGCTCCAGTCCGACGACCTTGTCGATCTCGCTGTCCTTGGCGGTCAGCATGATCACGGGCACGTTGGAGCGCTGGCGCAGCGAGCGGCAGACCTCCGTGCCCGGCAGGCCGGGGAGCATCAGGTCGAGCAGCACGAGGTCGGCCCCGTTGCGGTCGAAGGTCTCCAGCGCCTCGGGTCCGGTGGCGGCGACGGCCACCTCGAAGCCCTCCTTGCGCAGCATGTACGACAGGGCGTCGGAGAACGACTCCTCGTCCTCGACAACAAGCACGCGGGTCACTGCGTGGCCTCCAGGGGGATCGTGGTGGTGGCTGGGATCGCCACCGCCATGCCGCCGAAGGCGGGCAGGCGGAGCGTGAAGGTGGAACCGGAGCCTTCCTTGCTCCACACGGTGACCGCCCCGTTGTGCGCGGCGGCCACATGCTTGACGATGGCCAGGCCGAGGCCCGTGCCGCCGGTCGCGCGCGAGCGTGCCGCGTCGACGCGGAAGAACCGTTCGAAGATCCGCTCCTGGGCGCTCTCCGGGATGCCGATCCCCTGGTCGCTCACGCTGATCTCGACGGATTCGGTGTGCGGGCCGGCCGCGCGGGCGCTGACCACCACCCGGGTGTGCTCGGGGCTGTAGGCGACCGCGTTGTCGATGAGGTTGCGCAGCGCGGTGACGAGCAGCTCGTCGTCACCCCATATCTGCAGCCCCTCGACGCCGCCCGTCACCAGCGCGATGTGCTTGGCCGCCGCGGTGGTGTTGCAGCGGTCGATGGCCTCGTGCACCGCCTCGTCGATCAGGACGGGGCCCGGGGTGGGGATGGGCTCGGCGCCCTGGATCCTGGAAAGGGTGATCAGGTCCTGGACGAGGTAGGTGAGCCGGGCCGCCTCGTGCTGCATGCGCCCGGCGAAGCGGGTGACCGCCTCGGGGTCGTCGGCGGCGTCCTGGATGGTCTCGGCCAGCAGCGAGAGCGCGCCCACCGGCGTCTTGAGCTCGTGGCTCACGTTGGCCACGAAGTCGCGGCGTACCGCCTCGACGCGGCGGTGCTCGGTCTGGTCCTCGGCCAGGACGAGCACCTGGCCGTAGGAGCCGAGCGGGGCGACGCGCACCGCGAAGTTGGTCGACTCCTGGCCGAACTTGTGGCCGGCCACCTCGATCTCGCTCTCGCGGATCTCGCCGTCCCTGCGCACCTTCCTGGCCAGGGCCAGCAGCTCGGCCGCCATCAGGTGATCGCCCTTGACCAGGCCGAACGCCCGCGCGGCCGAGCTGGCGCGCAGCACCCGGTCCTCCTTGTCGAGCACGACCGCCGAGGAGGGCAGTACGGCCAGCACCGAGGCGATCCCCTGCGGCAGTGCCCCGGCCTCCACGCTGTCGATCGGCGTCATCGCACTCCGCTGTTCATGGTTGTGGCGGACGACCATCACGGCCAGCGCTCCCACGACGAAACCGGCCAGCGCGGCCAGGCTCGCCATCAGCTCACTCACGTGGTCCTCCCGTAGGCTGTCACGCCCTCGATGGTAGGTCGGGCCCCCCTCGAGAGGGACGGTCCGGGGGGCATGACCACGGCCTTTCCCACAAAGTTCACTTTACGGTCGGGGTTCGTTCACCGTTCCCCTCATACGGTGAGGGGCATGCGAGACGCCTACCACGAAGAACTCGACGCGCTCACCGGGCGGCTGGTCGAGATGACCCGGCTCGTCAGGTCGGCGATATCGCGGGCCACCACCGCCCTGCTCGACGCCGACCTGCATCTCGCCGAGAGCGTGATCTCCCAGGACGAGGAGGTCAACCGGATCTTCGCGGAGGTCGAGACCACGATCTTCGACCTGATGGCCAGGCAGCAGCCGGTGGCCGTCGACCTCAGAATGATCATCGCGGCGCTGCGGATGGGCACCGACCTGGAGCGGATGGGCGACCTCGCCGAGCACGTCGCCAAGATCGCCAGGTTGCGTCATCCCGACTCCGCGATCCCGCCGGAGATCCGCGCCACCATCCTGGAGATGGGGCAGATCGCCGAGCGTCTCGTCACCAAGACCGGGAGCTGCATCGCCTCGCGCGACGTGGAGTCCGCCCTGGAGCTGGAGGCGGACGACGACGCCATGGACCGGCTGCACCGCAGGCTCTTCAAGATCCTGATGGCCCCCGACTGGAAGTACGGCGTCGAGCCGGCCATCGACGTGACGCTGATCGGCCGCTACTACGAGCGCTACGCCGACCACGCGGTCCGGGTCGCGCACGACGTGGTCTACCTCGTCACCGGCTCGCGTCCCCAGGAATCCGCCTTCTGACCCCCGGCCCGCGGCCATGACGAAGGGCCCGCCGGATCCGACGGATCCGGCGGGCCCTTCCCGTTCGCGCGGTGTGCCCGGGACTACCGGCCCTGGTTGGCCACGGCCTCGATGGCGGCCTCGGCCGCGGCCGGGTCGAGGTAGAGGCCCCCCTTGGCGACCGGGTGGAAGTCGGCGTCCAGCTCGTACCTGAGCGGGATGCCGGTGGGGATGTTGAGCCCGGCGATCTCGTCGTCGCCGATCCCGTCCAGGTGCTTGACCAGCGCCCGGAGCGAGTTGCCGTGCGCGACGACCAGGACGCTCCGCCCGGCCGCGAGATCGGGGACGATGCTGTCGTACCAGTACGGCAGCATGCGCTCGACGACGTCCTTGAGGCACTCGGTCCTGGGGAGGAGTTCCTTCGGGATCAGGGCGTAGCGGGCGTGACCGGCCTGGGAGTACTCGTCGTCGTCGGCGATCGGCGGCGGCGGGACGTCGTAGGAGCGGCGCCAGAGCATGAACTGCTCCTCGCCGAACTCCGCGCGCGTCTGCGCCTTGTCCTTGCCCTGGAGGGCGCCGTAGTGGCGCTCGTTGAGCCGCCAGGAGCGGTGGACCGGCAGCCAGAGCAGGTCGGCGGCACCCAGGGCGAGGTTGGCCGTCTGGATCGCCCTGGTCAGCAGGGAGGTGTGCACCACGTCGGGCCGCACGTCGGCGTCGAGCAGCAGCCGTCCGCCGCGCCGCGCCTCCTCCTCGCCCTTGGCCGAGAGCCCCGCGTCCACCCATCCGGTGAACAGACCCTTCGCGTTCCACTCACTCTCACCGTGCCGGAGCAACACCAAAGTCGACATGCCGACCAGCTTAGTGGGCGCCCCGGCGGCGGGGCTCAGCGCTCGGGGTCGGCGAAGCGGGCGAAGGCCTGGAGGTTGGCGAGCGACTCCCCGCGCTTGGCGCGCCACTCCCACTCGCGCCGGATCGAGGAGGCGAAGCCCAGCTCCAGGGCGCGGTCGAACCCCTCGTCGGAGTAGGTGAGCACGCAGCCCAGCAGGCGGTCGACCTCCGCGTCGGTGATCGCCTCCAGCGGGAGCCTGCCCACCAGGTAGACGTCGCCGATCGGGTCGAGGGCGAAGTGCACGCCGTAGGTGGTGCCGTTCTTGGTCAGCAGCCAGCGGTAGAACTCGGCGTGGTTCTCGTCGGGCTGGCGGCAGAAGAAGGCCTCCACGTGCAGGGCCTGGTCGCCGATGATCAGCCAGGTCATGGTGGCGAGCTTGTGCTGGCCGGGGAGCTTCACGAGGAAGGCTCCCGGGCGGGGCTCCTCGTAGGAGGCGTCGGCGCTCTTCAGCGCCGCCTCGATCACTTCGCGCATGGCCCCACCCTATGAGCCGGGCCCGCGTGAGCCTCATGAGCCCGGCTCACGAGAGCGCCGCCATCGGGACCCGGTGGAGGTTCGCCATGGCCCCGGCGTAGACCCGCTCCAGCCGGGCCGCCGTGGCCGACCAGCCGAAGGCCGCGGCGTGCTCCACCGCGCCGGCCGACAGCTCGTCCCGCCAGGCGGGCTCGTACACGAACCGGCGCAGGACCCGCGCCCAGTCGTGGGGGTCGTGGCCCTGGACCAGGGTCCCGGACACGCCGTCGCGCACGGCGGTGCGCAGCCCGCCCACGGACGTGGCGACGACGGGGGTGCCGCAGGCCTGCGACTCCAGGGCCACCAGGCCGAACGACTCGTTGTGCGAGGGGACGACGGTGACGTCGGCGGCGCGGTACCAGTCGGCCAGCTCGTCCTGGGGGGCGGGCGGGACGATCCTGACCACGTCGGAGATGCCCAGCGACGCGGCCACGTCGGTGAGGTAGGAGGGCCGGGCCAGGCCGTTGCCGCTGGGCCCGCCGACGCAGGCGACGACCAGCCTCGACCGGAGCGAGGGGTCCTCGACGAGCATCCTCGCGGCGGCGCGCAGCAGCACCTCCGGGCCCTTGAGCGGCTGCACCCGGCCGACGAACAGCAACAGGTGGGCGTCCCGCGGCAGGTCGAGCCGGTGCCGGGCGGCCTCCTTGGAGGCGGGCCGGAAGATCCTCAGGCTCACGCCGGGGTTGACGACCTCGACGCGGTCGGGGGCGGCGCCGTACAGCTCGACGAGTTCGCGGGCCTCGATCGGGGTGTTGGCCACCAGGCGGTCGGCGACGTCGACGACCTGCTGCTCGCCCAGGACGCGGGCGGTCGGCTCGGGACGGTCGTCCTCGGCGAGCATGAGGTTCTTCACCTTGGCCATGGTGTGCATGGTGTGCACCAGCGGCAGGCCCCAGCGTTCCTTGGCCAGCCAGCCCACCTGGCCGGACAGCCAGTAGTGGGAGTGGATGACGTCGTAGCGGCCCGGCTCGTACATGGCCTCGGCACGCAGCACGCCGGACAGGAAGGCGCAGAGCTGACCGGGCAGGTCGCCCTTGTCGAGCTCCTCGTACGGCCCGGCGGTGACGTGGCGTACCGAGACGCCCGGGACGATCTCGACGATCGGCGGCAGGTCCCTGGACGTCTGCCTGGTGAAGATCTCCACCTCCACCCCGAGCTCGGCCAGACGTTTGGCCACCTCGACGATGTAGACGTTCATCCCGCCCGCGTCCCCGGTCCCCGGCTGATCCAGGGGGGACGTGTGCATGCTGATCGTCGCGACCCTGTCGACGCGCCGTCGCCTCACCGACACCACCTCCGAGAGAGCTCAACCACCTGGAAATCCGTAACATTCCCGACACATAGCCGCGATTGGGTCCATTCACGACCCCCTGGCAGGATGAGGGGGGTGCCGAAGCCGAAGCCGATCGGGGAGATCACCAGGGGGACCACCGGCCACAACCGCCTGCGGCGGGCCGACCGGTGGATCGCCTCCGCGCACGGCCGCCTGCTGCGCGCCGCCGACCGCCCGCTGGTGGTCGATCTCGGCTACGGGGCCTCTCACGTCACGACGCTGGAGCTGTTCCTGCGGCTGCGCCGGATCTGCCCCTCGGTCGAGGTGGTCGGCGTCGAGATCGACCCGGCCCGGGTGGCCGCGGCCAGGCCGTACGAGCGCCCGGGGCTCTCCTTCACGCTGGGCGGCTTCGAGCTGCCGGTGTCCAGGCCGCCCCTGCTGGTGCGGGCCTTCAACGTGCTGCGGCAGTACGGCGAGGCGCAGGCGTGGAAGCACTGGGGGATGCTGTCGGCGCGGCTCGCGCCGGGCGGTGCGATCGTCGAGGGAACCTGCTCGGAGGTGGGGCACCGCGCGGTCTGGGCCGGGCTGGACCGCTCGGGCCCGGTGACGCTCACCCTCTCGGCCCGCTTCGACGCCTTCGACCGCCCCTCCGACCTGGCCGACCGCCTGCCCAAGACGCTCATCCACCGCAACGTCCCCGGCGAGCCCGTCCACGCCTTCCTGCGCGACCTCGACCACGCCTGGGCGGTCAGCGCGCCCCTCGGCGCGCACGGCGCCCGCCAGCGCTGGATCGCCGCGGCCGAGGCGCTCTCCGGGACCTGGCCGCTGGCGGGTCACCCGCCCCTGGGCGGCCGGTCGCGCTGGCGGCTCGGCGAGATCACCCTCCCCTGGAGCGCGGTCGCGCCCCGATGACCCGGCCGGACCGGACAGCCCCGGGGGAGGCCGGGCCGCCCCGCGAGACCGGACCCCCGGGAGACCGGGCCGCCGCGCGAGACCGGACCCCTGGGAGACCGGGCCGCCGCGCGAGACCGGACCCCTGGGAGACCGGACCTCCCGGACGGCCTCTCCTGGGACCGGACCGTCCCGGAGCCGGACCGCCCCCGGAGGAGGAGGGAACCGCCCGATAAGGTCCCTGCCATGGCGGAACCCCGATTCGTCCTGGACCCCGAACTCACCCCGGCGCTCACCGGCGACCTCCTGGACTGCTGGGTCGAGGCGACCAACGCGGGGGGCGCCGTGGGATTCACTCCCCCGGTGACCCGGGCCGACGTCGAGGAGACCGCCGCCGCCACCTTCGCCGCGTGCCCGGAGCCCGACCATCTGCTGGTCGGGCTCGGCCCCGATGACCGGGTGGTGTGCTGGCTGGTCCTGAACCACCCCCGGGTGAGCCTGTACTCCCACTGGCGCCGGGTGCTGCGGGTGATGGTCCGTCCCGCGTACCAGGGCCTGGGCCACGGGGCGCGGCTCATGCGCGCCGCCGAGGACGCCGGGCGGAAGCTGGGGGTCGAGGCGCTGCACCTGACGGTGCGCGGCGGCACCGGGACCGAGGGCTTCTACGCCCGTCTGGGCTACGCCGAGGTGGGCCGGATCCCGAACGCCATCCGCGTCGCCCCGGGCGACGACCGCGAGGAGATCTACATGGTCCGGGGCCTGTGACGCAAGTCACTCGACGACCCGTAGTACTACCCCTCGTGGCGCGGGAGTTAGGCTTGAGGGCGTGAAGGGACTCGGCGAGCTTGAACGCAGCATCATGGACATCATCTGGGCACAGCCGTCCCCGGTGACGGCGCGGGAGGTCGGCCGCCTGATCGCCGACCGCGACCTCGCGCCGACCACGGTGATGACCGTGCTCGACCGGCTCACCCGCAAGGGCTTCCTGCTCCGCACCCGCGACGGCCGCGCCTGGCGGTACGAGGCCGCCGAGAGCCGCGACGCCTACATCGCGGAGCTTATGCTGGAGGCGCTGGACATGACCGGGGACCGGTCGGCGGCCCTGACCCGGTTCGCCCAGGCCGTCACCGGCAGCGAGGCCGACATCCTGCGCAGGGCCCTGACGGACCTGGAGGAGGAGCTGGAGGAGAAGTAGATGACCGCTGCGGCCCTGGCGACGCTCGCCCTGGTCTGCGCGGTCGGAGCCTGGCGGTTCACCCGGGCGAACTGGACCTACCGCGCTCCGCACGTCGCCATCGTGCTCTGGCAGGCCCTCGGTGTCACCTGGGGTCTCGCCGGTACGGGCGCCCTGCTGGGGTACGCCCTGGAGCCCTACGGCCAGGGGGTGCTGCGCGGCCTCGGCGACTTCGGCGCCGCCCTCCTGGCCGGCCAGTCGCCGCCCAGGCCGTACGACCCGCCGAGGATCCTCGCCCTCATCGCGGGGCTGACCGCGCTCGCGGTGCTGATCCTGGTGCTCGTCGCCGCGGGCGTGCAGACGTTCCGCGCCCGGCACCGCCACCGCGCCCTGCTCGCGCTGATCGCCCGGGAGGACCCGGGGGTCCCCGGCGTCAGGGTCCTCGACCATCCCGGCCCCACCGCCTACTGCGTTCCCGGCCTCCGCTCCCAGGTCGTGATCAGCGAGGGGGCGCTCAAGCTGCTCTCCGCCGACGAGCTGGCCGCCGTGCTCGCCCACGAGGCGGCCCACGTGCGCGAGCGGCACGACCTGGTGCTGCTGCCGTTCGCCGCGCTGCGCCGGGCGCTGCCCTGGTCGCGGGTGGTCAGGGACGCCCAGGGCGAGGTCGCCCTGCTGGTGGAGATGGCCGCCGACGACGTGGCGCGGCGCTTCTGCTCGGCGCGGCGCCTGGCCACCGCCCTGCTCCGGTTCGGCACCGCCGGAGCCGTTCCCACGCCGCGTGGCGCGCTGGGAGCGGTGACCTCCTCGGCCGCCGTGATGGCGCGGGTGGAGCGCCTGGTGGACCCGGGGCCGGCCCTGCCCCGCAGGGTCCGCTACGGCATCGTCACCTTCTCGGTGGTCCTGACCTCGTCGGCCCCGCTGCTCTGGCTGATCCCGCACTGATCGTCACCGGTCCCGTACCGGCCCCGCACTCATCCCGCACCGATCCCGTACCGATCCTCGCCGGTCCGGGACCGTCCCCGCGCGTTCGCGTGCGCCCCCACCAGCGGTGCTTGCAGTTGTTGCCCTCCTGTTTGCAATTGCAAGCACCGTGATGCAGAATCGAGACATGGCATTACCGAAGGTCGGCTCGATCGGTGAGTACATCCGCGAGCAGCGAACGCACGCGAAGATCTCACTCCGTCAGCTCGCCACGGCGGCGGGGGTCTCCAACCCCTACCTGAGTCAGATCGAGCGCGGGCTGCGCAAGCCGAGCGCCGAGATCCTCAACCAGATCGCCAAGGGCCTGCACATCTCCTCCCAGGCTCTCTACGTGCAGGCGGGCCTCATCGAGGAACGCGAGCCGGAGGAGAGCGACGTGCTGGCCGCGATCAGGGCCGACCATCTCATCACCGAACGCCAGCGCCAGGTGCTGGTCGACATCTACGAGTCGTTCCGCAAGGAGAACCTGGCCGCGGCCGCGGAGGAGGAGGCGCGACTCGCCGCCGAGACCGCGACGTCCCCGGCCCCGGAGGGTGACCCGGCCTCCTCGCCGGACGACGAGACCCCGCTGCCCGGGGAGTACCTCACCGCGCTGAAGCCGTACGCGGTGCCCCCGGGCGACGGCCACATCACCAAGGAAATCAAGGAAGGCTGAACCTATGCCCATCATCAACAGCGACGTCAAGAAGCTGGCCGAGTCCAAGCCGTTCTACGCCGTCGCCGGCGCCGGTGACTTCGCCGTCGAGAAGCTCCTCGCGCTTCCCGAGCGGATCCAGAGGCTGCAGGGCCGTCGCGAGGAGATCCGCGAGGCCGCCAAGGACATCCCGGTGCTGGCCCGCCAGTTCGCCGGCAAGGCCGAGCTCTACGCCAAGGACTTCCCGGTCAAGGCGCGCGACTACGCCGACCAGTTCGCCGGCAAGGCCACCGAGATCTACGAGGAGTTCGCCGACCGCGGCCGCAAGGTCGTCTCCAAGGCCAGCGGCGAGGCCGCCCTGGAGCTGGAGGAGGTCTCCGAGGCCGCCGAGCCCGCGATCGCCGCCACCGCCACCACCAGGAAGAACACCCGTACCGGCAAGTCCACCACGTCCTGAGCCCCTCACGGGTCACCTCGCCCGCGGGGCGGGCCGTGCCCGAGCACGCCGCCCCCCCGTCCCTCGTCCCGGCCCGCCCGGCCCCGCCCGGTCCCATCCGGTCCGGCCCGTGCGGGCCGGGACGACGCGGGGAGGGTTTTCGGCATTAGGCTGAGGGAGACCGGTGAGGCGAGCGTTCTGGAGATACGATGATCCAAATCCACGGTGCCCTGGACCTGGTCTTCTGGATCCTGGCCGTCGGAGTGTTCGCGCTCTCCGGCTGGGCGCTCGTGCACGCCCTGAAGACCCCGGCGCGCGCGTTCGCGGTCACCGGCAAGCAGACCAAGAACCTCTGGCTGCTCATCCTGGGGCTGGCCGCGCTGTTCGGCTTCGCCGCCGCGGTGCAGTACCTCAGCGTGATCAGCATCTTCACCGTCGCCTCGGTCATCGCCTCCGGCATCTACCTGGCCGACGTGCGTCCGGCCGTGCGGGAGATCGGCAAGGGCGGCGGCAGCCAGGGTCCGTACGGCCCCTGGTAGGCCTCACGGGCCCGCACGTCCCTCCGTCGCGTCCGGGGGGTTGCCCTCCGGCGGTTCCGGCCGGTAAACAAATCGGATGATGTTCGCGCACAAACCCACGCTCCCCGGGGAGCGCGTGACGCTCCGGCCGGTCGGCCCCGAGCACGTGGACGGTCTCTGGGAGTTGGTGAACGATCCCGAGACCATCCGGCTGACCGGATCGCGCGGCAGACCGGAACGCGAGGCGCTGAAGGGCTGGTACGACTCGCGCGGGACGCAGGACGAACGGCTCGACCTGGCGATCTGTACCGTCGGGGACGACGCCTACGTGGGCGAGATCGTGCTCAACGAGCTCGACACCGACAACCTCTCCTGCAACCTGCGCATCGCGCTGATCGGCCCGCGCGCCTACGGCAGGGGGTACGGTACCGAGGCGATCCGTCTCACCCTGGACCACGTCTTCGGCACCACCGCGCTGCACCGGGTGGGTCTGGAGGTCTACGCCTTCAACGAGCGGGCCGTGCACGTCTACCGGAAGATCGGCTTCGTCCAGGAGGGGGTCTGCCGTGACACGCTCCTCGTGGACGGCGAGTGGTACGACTCCGTCGTCATGTCGATACTTGCCTCTGACTGGACTGTCAGGGAAATTTGACAGACATACGGTGATTTTTCGGAAACATCTTTTGACACTTCCGAAACAGTGCTACGTTCACTGGGAGCGCTCCCACCTGTGCGGAATCTTGGTGTGGAGGAAGTTATGGCCGATCTACCCACACTTGCCCAGGTCGCAGCGGAGGCAGGGGTCTCCCCCGCCACCGCGTCCCGGGTACTCACTGGTTCAGTCAGAGTCAGCACGTCGACTCGTAGGCAGGTGCATGACGCAATCTCGCGTCTAGGTTATGTAAGGCATCGCGCTCCCCGAGGCGGCTCAGGCCGCCGGACGGATCAGGTGGTGGCGCTCGTCGTCTGCGAGCCCGCCCACCGGCTGTTCACCGAGCCCTTCTACGCACGGATGATCACCGCCGCCGAGGAGGTGCTCACCGGGCACGGGGTGCCGCTCGCCGTGATGACCGCCACGGCGGCCACCTCCACCATCGCCACGCCACCGCTCGTCGCCGGCGGGATCGACGGTGTCCTGCTGATCGGCGCGCGCGACCGGCATCCGCTCGTGGTGACCCTGGCCGCGTCCGGCATACCGGTGCGCAGTGCGGGCCGTCCCCCGGACGGCATCGACCTGCCCCACGTCGACATGGACAACCGCGACGGCGGCCGGCAGGCGGCCGAGCACCTGCTGCTCGGCGGCCGCAAGTCCATCGGCGTCATCGCCGGGCCGCCCGCCCTGCCCGCCGCCCGCGACCGGCTCGACGGGTTCCTGCAGACCCTCGCGCTGGCCGGGATGACGAACGTGCAGGTGGCGTACGGCGACTTCAGTCACGCCTCCGGGGTGCACGGCATGCAGTGGCTGCTGCGCAGGATGCCCCACGTCGACGCGGTCTTCGCCGCCTCCGACGTGATGGCCGCCGCCGCGCTGCAGACCCTGCGCCGCACCGGCCGTCGGGTGCCGGACGACGTGGCCGTCGTCGGCTTCGACGACTCTCCCACCGCCCGCCGGACCTCTCCGACGCTCACCACCGTCCGCCAGCCGGTGGAGGAGTTCGCCGCGCTCGCCACGCGGTTGCTCCTGCTCTCGATGGGCTCGCCCGACAAACCGTGCGACAACCCGATCCTTCCCACCGAGTTGGTGGTCCGTGAGTCCACCTGACCCCGGCGGACTCCGCGCGGGGGACGTGCTAACCCGCCGGTACATGTTGCTGGAGAGGATCGCCTGGGGGGGCATGAGCGTCATCTGGCGTGCCTTCGACCAGTCGCTCCAGCGGATGGTCGCGGTCAAGCTGCTGGACGGCGAGCTCGGCGTCGACCGGGGGGAGCGCGAGCTCATCCGCAGGGAGGCGCGCGCCACCGCGCGCCTCATCCACCCTGACGCGATCGAGGTCTACGACTACGGGGAGGCCGTGACCGCGCAGGGGCGGCTGGCCGCCTACGTGGTGATGCGCCTGCTCGACGGGCGCCCGCTCTCGGACCGGATCGCCGAGGGTCCGCTGCCGTGGGAGGAGGCGGCGCTGATCGCCGCCAGGCTGGCCACCGTGCTGGCCGTCGCCCACGAGCGGGGCATCGTCCACCGGGACGTCACCGCCGAGAACGTGCTGCTGACCTCGACCGGGGCCAAGCTGCTCGACTTCGGCATCGCGGCGTTCATCGGCGAGGACGGCGACGACCGGGCCTCCGACTACGGCACGCCGCCGTACGTGGCGCCCGAGCGGCTGACCGGCACCGTCGCCGATCCGGCCAGCGACGTCTACGCGCTGGGGGTGCTGCTCTTCGAGATGCTCACCGGCGCCCCCCCGTACCCGGAACGGACCTGGGAGGAGATCGAGAACGTCCGCCGGGAGGGGCCGCCCCCGGTGGCCGAGGCGCCGGGGATGCCCGCGCGGATCGGCGCGCTCTGCCAGTCCTGCCTGCTGGAGCGGCCCGAGGCCCGGCCCCGGGCGCAGGAGGTCGCCGACGGTCTCAAGCGGGCCATGGCCCCGCCCCGGCCGGTCGCCGGGGAACGGCTGCTGCGCTGGGCGATGGTCGCCACGGCCGTGGCGCTGCTCGCCGGGGTCACGCTCTGGACGCGGCTCTCCGACCCCCACGCGGGCCAGGTGGCCGGTCCCCGGCTGCACGGCGCGGCCACTCCCACCGTTCTCGACCCGGCGAGCCCGACGCCGGTCGCCTCCGCCCGTCCCACGGCCGTCCCGTCCCCCTCCTCCTCGAGGAACGGCGCGCGGGGCGGCCAGGCGGTGGAGGAGGAGCTCCGCACGGAGGCGATCCGCTCCTCCCTGCCCAGCCTCGGCCAGAGCGTGCGGCGCTTCAACGCGGTGCTGGCCCGGGGCGAGGACGAGGGCAGGATCCGCTCGGACGTGGCCCTGGACCTGCGGCAGGTGCTGGCCAACAGCGTCTGCTGCTCCCGCGACCTCACCCTGATCCGGAACAAGATCGCCGAAAGGCACCGGGAGGGATCGCTGCCCGACGACTTCCGGCACGCGCTGGAGGCGCAACTGATGTTCGTCTCGGTCGCGCTGGCCGACTGAGCGCGGCCCGCCCGCGCGGGACCGGTGAAACTTTCACCCGGTACCGCCGCGGGCGGAAAGGCCCCAGCGCGAGCTAGAGGGGGTCGCGGGCGCCACCGGGACGGGAACGGCCGGGATCGTGATGTTGACGATTCCGGGGTGGGCGCCGAACCATGACGAACGCGACCGGCCGCACCTTTCGATCGCGGGGCCCCATCCCCGCGACCAGCTCCCCCTCCTCGAAGGGCTCCCATGAAAGTCCTGCGTTTTCGCAGGTGGTCGGCGGCGCTCGCGGCGCTCGTGACCACCTCGGCGTTGACGGTCGCGCTCGGTTCGGCTCCCGCGGGTGCCGCGGGCGGAACCGGTACCGGCTACCTGCGCACCTCCGGCAACAAGATCGTCGACAGCACGGGCGCGACCGTCCGGCTGACCGGCATCAACTGGTTCGGCATGGAGACCGACAACAAGACGTTCCACGGATTGTGGTCGAACAACCCGTGGCGGAGCCAGATCGACACGATGGCCTCGCTCGGCTACAACACGCTCCGCGTGCCGTTCTCCAACGACGCGCTCAAGCCGGGCGCGACGGCCTCCGGCGTGAACGACTTCGTCAACCCCGACCTGGTCGGGGACAGCCCGCTGCAGATCCTCGACAAGGTCATCGACTACGCGGGCGAGAAGGGCATGCGGATCATCCTCGACCGCCACCGCCCGACCGCGGCCGGCCAGTCGCCCCTGTGGTACGTCGCCGCGACGCCGGAGAGCACCTGGATCAACGACTGGAAGGCGCTCGCCCAGCGGTACGCGGGCAACCCCACCGTCATCGGCGCCGACCTGCACAACGAACCGCACGCCGAGGGCACCAACCCGGCCGCCACCGGCGCGTGCTGGGGCTGCGGCGACACGGCCCGCGACTGGCGGCTGGCCGCCGAACGCGCGGGCAACGCGGTGCTCTCGGTCAATCCCAACTGGCTGATCTTCGTCGAGGGCGTGAGCTGCCCGAGCGGCGGCCTGTCCAACGTCTGGGACAACGACCCGAGCAACGACGAGGACTGCGGCTGGTGGGGCGGGAACCTCTCCAAGGCCGGCGAGTTCCCGGTGCGGCTGAACGTGGCGAACCGGCTGGTCTACTCCCCGCACGAGTACGCCACCTCGGTCTACCGCCAGGCGTGGTTCGACGCGCCGGACTACCCGGCGAACATGCCAGCCATCTGGGACAAGTACTGGGGCTACCTGTACAAGCAGAACATCGCCCCGATCATGCTGGGCGAGTTCGGCACCACCCTGCAGGCGGCCGTGGACAAGGTCTGGCTGCAGGAGCTGATGAAGTACACCGGCACCGGTGTGAACGGCATGTCCTTCACCTACTGGTCGTGGAACCCCAACTCCGGTGACACCGGCGGCATCGCCAAGGACGACTGGACCACGATCGACCAGGCCAAGCAGAGCATCCTGCAGCCGTACCTGATCCCGCCGGTCGGCGGGGGCGGCGGTCCCACACCGACGCCGACGGTGACGCCGACCGTCTGCCAGACGACGTACGCGGTCACGAACTCCTGGTCGGGCGGCTTCCAGGGCGCGCTGACCGTGAAGAACGCCGGGACCTCCGCCCTGAGGAACTGGTCGGTGAGCTGGACCATGCCGTCGGGGGTGACGCTCGGCAGCGGCTGGAACGCCACCGTCACGCAGAGCGGGACCACGTTCACCGCCAAGGCGCCGAGCCACGCCGCCGACCTCCCGGCGGGTCAGTCGGTCGTCGTCGGATTCACCGCCAACGGTCCCTCGACCCCGGGCGCGTCCGCCGTCACCTGCTCCTGATCCGTTCCCACTCCCCTGACGGGCTCGGCCCGTCGACCCCGAGGGGGCGTGCCGCCCGGCGGCGCGCCCCCTCGGCCTTTGCCGCCTTTCACCCTTTGCGTCCCTCGGCCCTTTGCGTCCCTCGGCCCGCACGCCTCCTCGGCCCTCGCGTCCCCCTCGGCCCGCACGCCCCCGGTCCGCGCGCCTTCCCGGCCTTCCCACCTTCCCGGCCTTCCCACCTTCCCGGCCTTCGCACCACGCATTACTCACATTCAGCGTTAATGCCCTCAGAAAAACCCCCGCATGTCGTATGACGAATACGACGTGGCCGATCGTTAGAGTGAGAAAAATGGCGCATCATCGGCAATGCGTCTGGACGGAGAAATACCAAAAGAAAAGGAAAAATTATGATGGGTATCGGCTCCTTGCGCGCCGTCCCGCGAAAGAGTGTTCGCTCCTGGCTGGCGGGGGTCCTGGCGGGCGCGGTCGCGCTGGGGTGCGTCACCGCGACGCCGGGCACCGCCGCCGCGGCGACCCCGGTTCCGCTCGGCACCGCGGGGAACTTCGCGGTCCTGGCGGGGACGACGGTCACGAACACCGGCCCCACCGTCGTCGTGGGCGATCTCGGGGTGAGCCCGGGCGCGTCCGTCACCGGCTTCCCGCCCGGCGTGGTGGCGGGCACCGTCAACGCCGGTGACGCCGTCGCGGCCCAGGCCCAGATCGACCTCGTCGCCGCCTACAACAACGCCGCCGGTCAGGCCGTCGACGCCACCCTGCCCACCGAGCTGGGCGGCACCACCGTCACCCCGGGCACCTACGACTCCGCCGCCGGCACCTTCGGCATCACCGGGCAGCTCACCCTGGACGGCCAGGGAGACCCCAACGCGGTCTTCATCTTCAAGACCGCCTCCACCCTCACCACCGCCTCCGCCAGCACGGTCAACCTGATCAACGGCGCCCAGGCGTGCAACGTGTTCTGGCAGGTGGGGAGCTCGGCCACGCTGGGCACCGGCTCCGACTTCGCGGGCAACATCCTCGCGCTGGCCTCGATCACCGCCACCACCGGCGTGACCGTCGACGGCCGCCTGCTGGCCCGTAGCGGCGCCGTCACGCTCGACACCAACACCGTCACCCGCTCCCTGTGCGCGGCCGACCCGCCGACGACGACCGCCGTCACGCTGGCCGCGGTGTGCTCTCCGCGACTGGCGGGCAGGCTCCTCGTCACCGCGACCGTCACCTCGGCGGGGCCGACCGCCCCCACCGGCCCGGTCGAGTTCTTCTCCGACGGGGTGAGCGTGGGCGCGGCCCTGCTGGACGCGGGCGGCCAGGCCACCCTGACCGTGACCGGCCTGGCTCCGGGCGCCCGAAGGCTCGTGGCCACCTTCCCCGGCACGGCCCAGCTCGATCCCAGCGCCTCCGCGCCGCTGGACCTGGTGGTCGGCCCCGACGGTCTCTGCCCGTCGGCGGCGCCCGGCCCGGACACGGAGGGAAGCGACCGCGCGAGCATAAGGAACCACCAGCACGACGGGAGCGTGATCAAGCTGAGGGACCGTAAGCGCAAGCGCCACCGGAACGGCTGATCCGGGAAAGTCGCCCGCCCTCACATGCCGGCGATTCCGCGTTCCGGGACAGCCGGGAAGCAATTCTCTCCGGCGTTTCACGTGATACAGGAAAAACGGGAACGGCACGGGCCGTAAAACGCGGCGGAACGTGAATTCGCGTCCCGCCGCGCCGGGGGTCATGACGTCCACGGCGCGGCGGGGGCCATGACGTCCACGGCGCGCCGGGGCGTCGGGTCCCCGGCGGTCACCGCGCCGGGTCCGCCACGCCGGTCACCGCAGGTGCCCCGTCAGGCCCCTGCGGCCAACGGACCCTGGCCAGGTGCGGCCGGGCCTCCGTGCGACCGGGCCTCCGTGCGGCCGGGCCTCCGTGCGCCCCGCCCCCCGGCCCCGGTCCACGCCCCGTCCGCACGACCGTCCGGCCCCCGGCGGGCGTCCTCGGTCCCGTGGCGCGGCCCGCCCGTCCCGTACCCGCCCGCACCCGCCCGTCCTCGGCCTCATGGCGAGCCCGCCCCTCCTTCAGGTCCCCGGCCGGGTTCCCTGTCCCCGGCCTCTCCGCTGTCGTCCCCCCGTCTTCGGCCCGTCCGCGCCAGGGGCCGGAAAACCCCCGCACAAACAAGCGCTCGGCATTCAAGATCGGAAAGCTTGAAAGTTTCACGACCCGAGAAAAACGTCGGCTGGATCACAGCAGCCTGACGGCATGGGCCGTGAAACATCGGCGTAACCGGCCCCACATGCCATTGACATCCCCGCCCCCGTACACAGAATCCCTTATGGGAGCGCTCCCACCCTTCATCTCCCCCTGCTCGATCCGACTCAAGGTCACCACCAGTGACTTCGCGTCGATCCCACCCATGGAGGCCCATTTCATGTATAGATTCCCCATCAAAGCGGGAGCGCTCCCACGCCTCCGAAGGCGGGTCGCCGCGCTCGCCGTGGCCGGCCTGGCGGCCGGGACGATGACCGCGCTCGCGGCCTCGCCCGCCGCCGCGGCCGTCGCCTGTGACGTGACCTACAGCTCCAACGACTGGCAGGGCGGATTCACCGCCAGCGTGTCGATCAAGAACCTGGGCGACCCGTTGACCGGCTGGACGCTCGGGTTCGACTTCCCGACGACCACGCAGAAGCTCCTCCAGGGCTGGAGCGCCACCTGGGCGCAGACCGGCCAGAGCGTCACCGCCAAGAACCTGGCCTGGAACGGCAACCTGGCGACGGGCGCCTCGACCAGCGTCGGGTTCAACGGCAACTGGTCCGGGACCAACCCCAAGCCGACGAGCTTCACCGTCAACGGCGTCACCTGTGGCGGGACCGACCCGGTCAACCAGCCGCCGACCGCGACGCTCACCAAACCCACGGCCGGAGCCACCTTCACCGCTCCCGCCACGGTGGAGTTCACCGCGAACGCCTCCGACCCCGACGGCACGGTCTCCAAGGTCGAGTTCCTCAACGGCAGCACCGTGGTGGGCACCGACACCACCGCGCCGTACACGTACGAGTGGACGAACGTCGCCGCGGGCAGCTACTCGGTCAGCGCGCGGGCGACCGACGACAAGGGCCTGGCGACCACCTCCGCGCCCGCCGGGATCACGGTCTCCGGCGTCTCCCCCGCCGCGGTGGTCCTCACCCCGGCCACGGTCGCGGTCGCCGAGGGCGACACCGCCGACCTGGCGGTCAAGCTCTCCAAGGCCCCGGCCTCGAACGTCACCGTGACGACCGCGAGGACGAGCGGCGACAGCGACCTGACCGTCTCCTCGGGCGCGTCGCTGACCTTCACCCCGGCCAACTGGAACACCGCCCAGACGGTCCGGATCGCCGCCGCCGAGGACAGCGACCAGGCCTCCGGCAGCGCCGAGTTCACCTCGACCGCCACCGGCCACACCGCGGCCAAGGCCACCGCCACCGAGATCGACAACGACACCACCGGTGGCGACAACGAGTACATCAAGCGCTTCACCACGATGTACAACAAGATCAAGGACCCGGCGAACGGGTACTTCTCGCCGCAGGGCGTGCCCTACCACTCGGTCGAGACCTTCCTGGTCGAGGCGCCGGACCACGGGCACGAGACCACCTCCGAGGCCTACAGCTACTACCTGTGGCTGGAGGCCGCCTACGGCAAGGTGACCGGCGACTGGAGCAAGTTCAACGAGGCCTGGGCCTCGCTGGAGAAGTACATCATCCCGGCCCCGGCCGACCAGCCGACCAACTCCTTCTACAACCCGGCCAAGCCCGCCTCGTACGCCGGCGAGTGGGACGACATCAAGCAGTACCCGTCCAAGCTGGACAACGGCGTCTCGGTCGGCGTCGACCCGATCGGCAACGAGCTGAAGTCCGCCTACGGCACCAGTGACGTCTACGGCATGCACTGGCTGCTCGACGTGGACAACACCTACGGCTTCGGCCGCTGCGGCGACGGCACCACCAAGCCCGCGTACATCAACACCTACCAGCGCGGTCCGGAGGAGTCGGTCTTCGAGACGATTCCGCAGCCGTCCTGCGACACCTTCAAGCACGGCGGCCCCAACGGCTTCCTGGACCTGTTCACCGGGGACAGCGCCTACGCCAAGCAGTGGAAGTACACCAACGCCCCCGACGCCGACGCCCGCGCCGTCCAGGTGGCCTACTGGGCGCACACCTGGGCCAAGGAGCAGGGCAAGGAGGCGCAGGTCTCGGCCACCGTCTCCAAGGCCGCGAAGATGGGCGACTACCTGCGCTACTCCCTGTTCGACAAGTACTTCAAGAAGCAGGGGTGCACCAGCACCTCCTGCCCGGCCGGCACCGGCAAGGACAGCGCGTCCTACCTGCTGAGCTGGTACTACGCCTGGGGCGGCGCGCTGGACACCTCCGCCGGCTGGGCATGGAGGATCGGCTCCAGCCACAACCACTCCGGTTACCAGAACCCGATGGCCGCCTGGGCGCTGTCCAGCGTGGACGTGCTCAAGCCCAAGGGCGCGACCGCGGTGCAGGACTGGACGACCAGCACCAAGCGTCAGCTCGAGTTCTACCGCTGGCTGCAGTCGACCGAGGGCGCGATCGCCGGTGGCGCCACCAACAGCTGGCAGGGTCACTACGCGGCCCCGCCGTCGACGCTGCCGACCTTCTACGGCATGGCCTACGACTGGCAGCCGGTCTACCACGACCCGCCGTCCAACCAGTGGTTCGGCTTCCAGGCCTGGTCGATGGAGCGGGTCGCGGAGCTGTACTACGCGACCGGCAACGCCGACGCCAAGGCCGTGCTGGACAAGTGGGTCAAGTGGGCCACCGACAACACCACGATCAACGCCGACGGGACCTACCAGATCCCCTCGACGCTGGTGTGGACCGGCCAGCCCGACACCTGGAACCCGACCAACCCCGGCTCCAACGCCGGCCTGCACGTCAGCATCAGGGACTACACCACCGACGTGGGTGTGGCGGGCTCGTACGCCAAGGTGCTGATGTACTACGCGGCCAAGTCCGGTAACGCCGTGGCCAAGAACATGGCCAAGGGCCTGCTCGACGGTCTGTGGAAGAACAACCAGGACGCCAAGGGCGTCTCGGTCACCGAGACCAAGGCCGACTACAGCCGTCTCAACGACCCGGTCTACGTGCCCCCGGGCTGGACCGGCAAGATGCCCAACGGCGACGTGATCAACTCCAACTCGACCTTCCTGTCGATCCGGTCCTTCTACAAGAACGACCCGGACTGGCCGAAGGTGGACGCCTTCCTGAAGGGCACCGGGCCCGCCCCGTCCTTCAACTACCACCGCTTCTGGGCACAGGTCGACGTGGCCGTCGCCCTGGCCGAGTACGGCCGGCTCTTCCCCTGATGAAACGTCCGGCGGGCCCGGCTCCTCGCGAGCCGGGCCCGCCGGACCGGCCTCACCTCCCCCGAGCCCTCGGGGCGTGACGGCATCCCTGACCTGCTGTCACGCCCCGAGCACCACCTCCGAGAGGCACCCCCCATGAAGAAGACCCTGGCGGCGTTCGCTCTGCTGGCACTGGCCGCCGTGCCGGTGCCGGCCGCCGCCCAGGCAGCCGCTCAGGCCGCCGCGCCCGCCTTCGCGTACGGTGAGGCGCTGCAGAAGTCCATCTGGTTCTACGAGGCCCAGCAGTCGGGGAAACTGCCGAGCTGGAACCGCGTCAGCTGGCGCGGCGACTCCGCGCTCACCGACGGCCAGGACGTCGGGCTCGACCTGACCGGCGGCTGGTACGACGCGGGCGACCACGTCAAGTTCGGCCTGCCGATGGCGGCCAGCGCGACGATGCTGGCCTGGGGCGCGGTCGAGTACCGGGACGCGTACGCCTCCTCGGGACAGCTCACCCACCTGCTGAACAACCTCAAGTTCGTCAACGACTACTTCATCAAGGCCCACCCGTCGCCGAACGTGCTCTACGGGCAGGTCGGCCACGGCGGCAAGGACCACGCCTGGTGGGGACCTGCCGAGGCCATGCAGATGGAGCGGCCCTCGTTCAAGATCGACGCCACCTGCGGCGGCTCCGACCTGGCCGGGGAGACCGCGGCGGCGATGGCCGCCTCGTCGATCGTCTTCCGCCCGACGAACCCGGCGTACGCCGACACGCTGCTCACGCACGCCAAGCAGCTCTACACCTTCGCCGACACCGTGCGGAAGAAGTACAGCGACTGCATCACCGACGCCGCCGGGTACTACCAGTCCTGGAGCGGCTACAACGACGAGCTGGTCTGGGGCGCGATCTGGCTGCACCGGGCCACCCAGGACGCCTCCTACCTCGCCAAGGCCGAGGCGTACTACGACAACCTCGGCACCGAGCCGCAGTCCACGACCAAGTCCTACAAGTGGACGATCGCCTGGGACGACAAGTCCTACGGCGCCTACGTGCTGCTGCACAAGCTGACCGGCAAGCAGCGCTACCTCGACGACGCCAACCGCTGGCTGGACTACTGGACGGTCGGGGTCAACGGGCAGCGGATCCGCTACTCCCCGGGCGGCCAGGCGGTCCTGGACCGATGGGGCTCGCTGCGCTACGCGGCCAACACCTCGTTCGCGGCGCTGGTCCACTCGGACTCGATCACCGACGCGACGCGTAAGGCGAGGTATCACGACTTCGCGGTCAGGCAGATCAACTACGCGCTCGGCGACAACCCGCGCAACTCCTCGTACATGATCGGGTTCGGCGTCAACCCGCCGAAGAACCCGCACCATCGCACCGCGCACGGCTCGTGGACCGACCAGATGACCAATCCGGTCGAGACCCGCCACACCCTGTACGGCGCCCTCGTCGGCGGTCCGCCCGACCCCGACGACGCCTACACCGACAAGCGCGACGACTACGTGATGAACGAGGTCGCCACCGACTACAACGCCGGCTTCACCAGCGCGCTGGCACGCCTCTACAAGGAGTACGGCGGCGCCCCCGCCGCGAACTTCCCCGCCGCCGAGACCCCCGACGGTCCGGAGATCTTCATCGAGGCCGGGGTGAACGCCACCGGCTCGACGTTCACCGAGATCAAGGCGATCGTCAGGAACCAGTCGGCCTGGCCGGCCCGCCAGCTCACCGACGGCTCGTTCCGCTACTACTTCACCCTCGACGGTGACACGACCGCGAGCCAGGTCACGGTGACCTCGGCCTACAACCAGTGCAAGCCGCCGACCGGCCCGACCCTGCTGTCCGGGAAGACCTACTACGTCACGATCGACTGCTCGAACAGCTCGATCGCCCCGGCCGGCCAGTCGCAGCACCGGCGCGAGGTGCAGTTCCGCCTCGCGAGCACCGGCACGTGGGACCCGTCCAACGACTGGTCGTACACCGGTGTCGCCACCACGCCCGGCGCGACCCCGGTGCGGGTGCAGAACATCACGGTCCACTCCGGGACGACGAGGATCTGGGGCAACCCGCCCGGCGACGAGCCCGAGGACACCGTGGCGCCCACGCGGCCGGGCAAGCCCGCGGTCTCGGCCGTCACCGGCACCGGCGCCACCCTGACCTGGACGGCCTCCACCGACAACGTGGGCGTCACCGGCTACGACGTCTACCGGGGGACCACCAAGGTCGCCACCGCCACCGGCACCTCGTACACGCTCACCGGCCTGACCCCGGCGACGGCCTACACCGTCTCCGTCGTGGCCAGGGACACGGCC
This sequence comes from Streptosporangium sp. NPDC023615, assembly GCF_040640155.1. NCBI lineage: Bacteria > Bacillati > Actinomycetota > Actinomycetes > Streptosporangiales > Streptosporangiaceae > Streptosporangium > Streptosporangium sp. NPDC023615. Next base: position 48,712 of record NZ_JBFABE010000031.1, on the reverse strand, counting down.
GGCAACTCCTCGGCCGCCTCCGAGAGCACCGCGTTCACCACGACCGAGGCCCCGGCGGAGGACGTCGTGGCGCCCACGCGGCCGGGCAAGCCCGCCGTCTCGGCCGTCACCGGCACCGGCGCCACCCTGACCTGGACGGCCTCCACCGACAACGTGGGCGTCACCGGCTACGACGTCTACCGGGGGACCACCAAGGTCGCCACCGCCACCGGCACCTCGTACACGCTCACCGGCCTGACCCCGGCGACGGCCTACACCGTCTCCGTCGTGGCCAGGGACACGGCCGGCAACTCCTCGGCCGCCTCCGAGAGCACCGCGTTCACCACGACCGAGGCCCCGGCCGGCGGCTGCACCGCCACCTACAAGGTCGGCAGCAGCTGGCAGGGCGCCTTCCAGGGCGAGGTCACCGTCAAGAACGAGGGCACCTCGGCGATCACGGGCTGGACGGTGACCTGGAGGTTCCCGAACGGCCAGACGATCAGCCAGCTCTGGAGCGGCACGCACACCCAGACGGGAGCGGACGTGTCGGTCAAGAACGTGGGCTGGAACGGCGCGCTCGCCCCGAACGCCTCGACGTCCTTCGGCTTCACCGCGAGCCAGAACGGCACCAACGGCGTACCCACCCCGGTGACCTGCACCACCGGCTGATCTCCGGCCCGCGGTGTCACCCGTCGCGGGCCGGGACCCCGCCTTCCCGGGTCCCGGTCCGACGATCCGCACCGCGGGCCGGGACTCCGACCTCCCCAGGTCCCGGCCCCGGTGCCCCGCACCGCGGGCCGGGAGCCCGTCCCAGAATCTTGGAGGCGGCTCCCCGAGCCGCCTCCACAGCGCCCCGGCCGGGCGCGACGACCCCTCCGCCCGGCCGGGCACTCCTCTCCCGAGGTAGGTCATGCGAACACGTCTCGCGCTGCTCGCGGCGCTCTTTCTCTCATTCCTCGTCTCGATGTCCCCCGCCCACGCCGCCGTCGGCCTGCACCTCAGCGGCACGAAGATCGTCGAAGGCGACGGCACCCCGTTCGTGATGCGGGGCACCAGCCACGCGCACACCTGGTACGCGAGCCGGACCGGCTCGTTCGCGGACATCAAGTCGCTCGGCGCGAACGCCGTCCGGGTGGTCCTCAGCGGCGGCCGGTGGACGGCCAACAACGCCGCCGACGTGGCGAACGTGGTCTCGCTCTGCAAGCAGAACAAGCTCATCTGCGTGCTGGAGAACCACGACACCACCGGCTACGGCGAGCAGAGCGGCGCCTACACCCTCGACCAGGCCGTGGACTACTGGGTCAGCGTCAAGAGCGCGCTCGTCGGCCAGGAGGACTACGTCGTCATCAACATCGGCAACGAGCCGATCGGCAACAACGCCACCACCCCGAACTGGACCCAGGCCACCTCGGCGGCGATCACCCGGATGCGGAGCAACGGGTTCCAGCACCTGCTGATGGTGGACGCCCCCAACTGGGGTCAGGACTGGTCCTTCACCATGCGCGACAACGCGGCGACCGTCTTCGCCGCGGACCCGCAGCGCAACACGGTCTTCTCCGTGCACATGTACGGGGTGTTCGACACCGCCGCCGAGGTCACCTCCTACATGCAGGCGTTCCAGACCGCGGGACTGCCGCTGGTGATCGGCGAGTTCGGCTTCAACCACTCCGACGGCAACCCGGACGAGGAAACGATCATGGCCGAGGCGCAGGCCAGGGGCATCGGGTACTTCGGCTGGTCGTGGAGCGGCAACAGCGGCGGTGTCGAGTACCTGGACCAGGTGACCGACTTCAACGTCGCCAGCCTCACCCCCTGGGGCGAGCGGCTCTTCAACGGCGCGAACGGCATCGCGCAGACCGCGGTCGAGGCGAAGATCTTCGGCGGTACGGGCACTCCCGACACGCAGGCCCCGACCAGGCCCGGTACCCCGGCGGCCTCGCAGATCACCTCCACCGGAGCCCACCTGACCTGGACCGCCTCCACCGACGACCGCGCCGTGACCGGCTACGACGTCTACCGCGGAACCACCAAACTCGGCTCGACCACCACCACCTCCATCACCCTGACCGGCCTGTCGGCCCAGACCGCCTACACCGTCCACGTCGTGGCCCGCGACGCCGCAGGCAACACCTCCCCCACCTCGGCCACCACCACCTTCACCACCACCGCCCCCCAGCCCACCGGCTGCACCTCCACCTACCGCACCGCGAGCTCCTGGCAGGGCGGCTTCCAAGGCGAGGTCACCATCACCTGCACCGCCGCCGTCACCACCTGGAAGAGCGTCCTGACCTACCCCGCAGGCGTCACCATCACCCAGAACTGGAGCTCCACCCTCACCGCCGCCGCCCCCGTCTTCACCTTCACCAACGCCGCGTGGAACGGCTCCATCCCCGCCGGAGGATCCACCACCTTCGGCTTCATCGGCACCTGGAACGGCACCGGCACCCCACCCACCCCCACCCTCTCCTGACCCTGTCCTGACCCTCTCCCGAGGGTCGCCGTCCGGCGCGCCCCGCGCGGGTCCCCACCGGCCCGCACGGGGCGCGCCCCGGCACCGGCCCGGCACCGGACCACGTGCCGCAGGCCCTCCGGGGACCGCGCCCCGACGGGCCGGTCCCCCTCGCTACGACGGGCCCGCCTCGAGGCCGTGTCCGCGCAGTTCCGCGACCACCCAGCGGGAGAGGCGCAGGTGGCCGAGGAGGGTGGGGTGGACGCCGTCGGGCAGGACCGCCCCCCTGCCCCAGCCCCGGCCGTGCGTGTCGAGGACGTCGAGGGGGTCCAGGAAGGGCGCCTCCATCCGTTCGGCCGAGATCTCGACGGCGTCCCTGACCCGGTAGGCCCACGGTGGCGCCTTGGCCATCCAGATCGGGCCGACCACCACGACGCCGGCGTCCGGCCACCGCCGCCTGATCGACCCCACCAGCCGGACGACCGCCTCCTCGATCCTGGCGGCCCCGATCCGGCGGTCGTTGCGCCCGCCGGAGACGATCACCAGGTCGGGCGCGGGGCGCCAGGCGAGTTCCTCGTCGAAGGAGCGCTGGAAGGTCCGCCCCACCCTGCCGGGGTTGACGTAGCCCGTCCCCGCGGCACCCGCCGTGACGAGCTGCCAGCCCAGCTGCCGGGCGACCCGGGCGGCGTAGCCGTTCCACCCCCGTACCGGGCCGGAGCCGACCGTGAAGCTGTCGCCGATGACCATGACGAGCGGGGCCCGGGGCGGCGGCACGGTCACGGCCGGGGACGGGTGCGGCGTGCCGCGCCCCGCCGGCACGGCGGCGACACCCCCGGCGCTGCATCCCGGGACAAGGCAGGAGACCGCTGCGAGAAGCACGACCGCGGACGCCCACGGTCGGATGTGTACGGGCGCGCGCATGCCACCTCGGGAAACGTCGGACTGCCGACATGATTGCAGATGTCCGCCGGGGGCCGGGGCGGAAGACCGAAGGCCGCGTCCGTCCGCCGCCGGGGCGTCACGCCCGGCCGGTTCCGCTCACCGTCACGCCCGGCCGGGGTCCGCCCGCCGTCGCGGCCCCCCACCACCCGGGCCCTCCCGCCGTCAGGGCCTCCCGCTCACCCGGATCTCGCCCACGGGGCGCCCACCGCCGAGCAGGACGCCCGTGGCGAGCTCGTCGAGCTCGGGACCCTCGAAACCGAGGGCCGCCAGGGCCGCGACGGTGACCGGGACCCGGGCGCGCTGGCCACCGTCCTCGATCTTGACGGTCCCCGAGCGCCCGTCGGAGAACACGAAGGCGTCGAAGGCCTCGGCCCCGGCCTTGACCATCAGCCCGGGGACGGCCCGCATCAGCCGGGCCTCGGGACGGGCGGTGCCCGACGTCCACTCGGGGTGGGCCCGGAAGGCGTCCGCGACGCGGCGCTCCGGGGTGCCCTCCGGCGCCCGGACGAGGGCGCGGAACGCCCTGACCACGCCCAGCATCGAGACGAAGAACAGGGGGGCGCCGCAGCCGTCCACCCCTCCGGCGGCGACGCGCTCACCGGTCAGCTCCTCGACCGTGGCGCGGACGGCCCGCTGCAACGGGTGGGCGGGGTCGAGGTAGGTCCCGGGCGGCCAGCCGTTGAGCGCGCAGGTGACGAGCATCGCCGCGTGCTTGCCCGAGCAGTTCATGTACACCCTGGCCCGGCCCCCGCCGGAGCGCAGCACCTCGTCGCGGGAGGCGACGTCCTCCGGCAGGTCCTCCGGACAGCGCAGCGCGCCCTCGTCCAGCCCCGCCCCGGCCAGGATCCTCCGTACCCCGTCCACGTGGAACGGCTCGCCCGCGTGGCTCGCGCACGCCAGCGCGAGCAGCTCCCCCTCCAGGGGGAGCCCGGCGCGGACCATGGCGAGCACCTGCAGGGGCTTCATCGCCGAACGCGGCGAGACCAGGGCGTCCACCTCCCCGTGCACCCTCACCAGGGACCCGTCGGCGGCGACGGCGAGCATCCGCGCCCGGTGGGCCGACTCCACGAACCCCGAGCGGACGACCTCGACGAGCAACGACTCAGCGGGCACTTGTTCTCCTTCCGGCCGGAGCGGGGGGACTCCGGGGGCACGGGATGATGGGGGGATGCGTGCTGTGGTGCAGAGGGTGAGTTCCGCGTCGGTGACGGTGGACGGGGTGACGGTCGGGGCCGTCGACGAGCCCGGGCTGCTGGTCCTGGTCGGCGTGACCCACGACGACACCCCGGCGGAGGCGTCCAGGCTCGCCGCCAAGCTGTGGGGGCTGCGCGTCCTCTCCGGCGAGAGGTCCTGCTCCGACATCGGGGCGCCGCTGCTGGTGGTCAGCCAGTTCACCCTGTACGGCGACGCCCGCAAGGGACGCCGCCCCACCTGGCAGGCCGCCGCGCCGGGCCCGGTGGCCGAGCCGCTCGTCGAGGCGGTCTGCGCCGCGCTCCGCGAGCTGGGCGCGCGGGTGGAGACGGGGGTGTTCGGCGCGGACATGAAGGTCGCCCTGACCAACGACGGGCCGATCACCCTGATCCTGGAGGTCTGACCCGCCCCGACCCGCCCCGACCCGCTGCGGCCCGGTCCGCCACGGCCGGAACCCGGCCGGACGGGATCGGGCCGGACGGGATCGGGCCGCCCCGCCCCGGCCGTCGCGCCGTCAGCGGATGCGGCGGCGGAGCGCGGGGTCGATCTTGACGTTGCGCCCGGCGTCCGGCGGCACCACGACCTCCTGCGAGGCGGCCACCCCGCCCGCCTCCAGCGTGGCGTCCACCGGCACGGTCCGCTTGATCACGGCCAGCGCGACCGGCCCGAGCTCGTGGTGGCGCGCGGCGCTGCCGACGGAGCCGACCTCCGTGCCGTCGTGGGTCACGGGGTCACCGTGCCTGGGCAGGGTGTCGACGCTGCCGTCCAGGTGCAGGAAGACCAGGCGCCGCGGCGGGTGGCCCAGGTTGTGGACCCGCGCCACGGTCTCCTGGCCCTTGTAGCAGCCCTTGCCGAGGTGCAGGGCCGTGCCGATCCAGCCCACCTCGTGCGGGATCGTCTTGTGGTCGGTCTCGAAGCCCAGGCGGGGACGGTACTCCTCGATCCGCAGCGCCTCGTACGCCCAGAGCCCGGCCAGCCCCAGGCCGATCCCGACCGCCAGCAGCTCGCGCGGGAGGAGGACGTCCCGGCCGACGGAGATCGCCCCCTCGGGAAGCACGGGGCGCGCCTCGCCGCCCACGGAGACGACGGCGTAGCGGTCGCTCACGTCGGTGACCTCGACCCTCAGCATGAACCGCATCCTGTCGAGGAAGTCGACCAGCGCGGCGCCGGTGCCCGGCTCGACATGGGCCCACACGGCCTCGCCGTCGTCGACGAGGACGAGGTGGTGCTCCACCCGGCCCTGCGCGTCCAGCAGCAGCGTCTCGGTCGGCCGGCCCGGGGGCAGATCGTCGAGTTTCTGCGAGGTCAGGCTGTTGAGCCAGCTCAGGCGGTCCGGCCCGGCGATCCGGACGACCTCGCGGTTGCTCCGGTCGACCATCGCCTCTCCGGCGAGCAGCGCGCGCTGCTCGGCGAACGGGTCGCCGTAGTGTCCGGCGACGTCGGCGTCGGGGGCCTCGGCCGCTACCGCGCCGGGAGTGTCCAGCAGAGGGCTTCGCATGGCCCCAGCCTACGAGGCCCCGCCGACCACGACGGCGGCGACTCAGCGGCAGTTGCGGCAGCGACCGAAGATCGTCAGATGGTGCACGTCGGTGGCGAACCCGAGCCGGTCGTCCAGGTGGGTGACGAAGTTCTCCACCAGGTCGGGACTGACCTCGCTGATCTCCCCGCAGCCGCGGCAGACCAGGTGCACGTGCTCGGCCTCGGCCGCCAGGTGGTAGGTGGGGGCGCCGTGCCCGAGATGGCTGTGGGCGACCATGCCGAGCTCCTCCAGGAGCTCCAGGGTCCGGTAGACGGTGGAGATGTTCACCCCGCGGGCGGTCTCCCGCACCCGGTTGCAGATCTCCTCGGGGGTGGCGTGCTCGCAGGCCTTGACCGCCTCAAGCACCAGTTGGCGTTGCGGGGTGACCCGGTAACCGCGCGCCCGCAGTTCCTCATGCCACGACGTCTCGGTCATGGCATGAGTCTAAGAGCACCCGGGTCCTGCTCGTCGCCGTGATCACCACATCTTCGGCCTCTTCCCCGGCTTCGCGACCGGCCCCGCGATCGGCCCCGCGGGGGACGGCGTGACCGGCCACGGCGGCGGCGGGGCCGGAAGACCACCTGGTCGGAGGGGGGTTTCAGAATTCTCGCGATCGGAGCGGTTATTCATTTGCCCTCGGGCCGAGGATTTCATAACGTACAGGCACGCCGAAAGGAGGTGGTCCGAACAATGGTTGATCATAGTTGGGCTAGCGAGGTGGCTGTCCGCTAGGACGCCGCGACCGGACTCTGTCCGGGCGTCTGGCGACGTTCGGCGAATCCACGACAATCACCGGAACCCCGGGCCGCCGGAGGGCGGGAGTGATCCCGCCTGTAGTCCACCGGCCCTCCTGCCCGGCAGGGGGAAGTGGCCCGGGGTTCTTCCCTTCCCGGCCTCCCTCCCGCGCTCGGCCCTCTTCCCGCGCCCGGCCGCTCTTCCGCACCCGGCCGTCATCCCGCGCACGGACGCCCTTCCGCGCGACCGGCCCGTGACCCTCGTCACGGACGATCTCTCCCGTACGCGACCGGCCCCCGAGACCGCTCCCCCACGCGGCCGGCCGGCCCCGTCCCGCGGGCGGTCAGTCCCGGAAGGCGGGGTTGGCGCAGTGCAGCGGACGTTCCCCGCCGAGGATCCTGACGATGTCCTCGCAGATCATCCTGGTGTGGTTGATCTCCGTGTCGTAGGTCGACGCGCCCACGTGCGGGGTCAGCACCACGTTGTCCATGTCGGTGAGCGGGTGACCGGGCTCCAGCCACTCCCCGGCGAACCGGTCGAGGCCGGCACCCGCCAGATGTCCCGACTTCAATGCCCCGACCAGGGCGTTCATGTCGTACAGGTACGGGTCGGCGGTGTTGACGAAGATCGCTCCGGTTCTCATCGCGGCGAACTGGGCCGCGCCGACCAGGGGACCCGCCGACGCCGGGGCGTGCAGCGAGACCACGTCGGCCTGGGCCAGCAGGACGTCGAGACCGTACCGGTTCTCCTCCGCCTCGGGGTCGTACACCATGACGCGCATCCCCAGCCCCTTCATCCGCCACGCCACCGCGCGGCCGACCGCCCCGTAGCCGATCAGGCCGACGGTCCGGCCCGCGAGCTCCCAGGCGCGGTGCCGGTGGTGGGAGACCATACCCTGCCGGATCTCCCGGTCACCGACCGCCACCCGGCGGGTCACGGCGAGGATCAGCGCGAGGGTGAGCTCGGCGACCGCGTCGGCGTCGCGGCCGGGGGCGCAGACGACGGGGATGCCCCTGCCGGTGGCCGCGGGGAGGTCCACGTTCTCCGCGTCGCCGCGCGCGCAGCCCACCACCAGCAGCGGATGGTCCAGGACCGGGCCCGCCACCTCGTCGGACTCGGTGACGAGGATGCGCGCGCCGATGTCCGCGAGCAGGCGGGCGAGGTCGTCCGCCCGGTGGGGACGGTGCCCGGCCGGGTCGTAGTGGACGTCGACGAGTTCCCTGAGGCGGTTCCATTCCGGGCCCCGCATGGGCGCCAGTACGAGTGCTCGTGGCTTCACCGCACCTCCCTGTTTCAGGAAATTTTGGTACTTGGGAGCTTCGCACGAACCTTCCGCACGGTCCCGGCAGTGACCTGACCGTCATCAACCTCGCGCCGGCCCGTCGCGGAGCGCCGGGCGCGATCAGTTCCAAGGAGATCACAAGAGTTCCCGCCCATGATGGCGGCGCACGATCACCGACGAACGGAGAACGGGGGTGTTCCGGTCACCCACCCGCGTGGCGCTCAGCGGCGCGCTGCTCGCGGGGACACTGCTCACGGGCGGCGCCGCCCACGCCGACGAACCCGCGCCCAACGTGCGGGGCTCCCTGCTCGGCATCGTCGCGTACGAGCTGGAGGAGAGCGGCCAGGACGAGGTCCGCGTCGAGCTCAAGGAGGCCGGCGACAAGTACTACATGTGGCCCGCCAACGGCGAGGACGCCGAGACCAGGCTCGGATACTGCTGGACCTGGACGAGCGCCGCCGCCAAGTGCTCGGGAAGCACCCGCAGGTCCGCCGGGCCGTACACCCGGCTGACCGTGACGCCCGGGGGCCTCGTTCACCATCGAGGTCTGGGAGGACGACCACATCGGCGACGACCTGCTGCTGAGCGTCCCGGTCATCGCGAACGGCGGGCCCCAGGCCGTCGAGGGCAGGCCGACTCCGGGCAAGGGGTTCGACTACGGCCTCACCGCCCGCATCGAGGCGGCCTCCTGAGGGACGCCCCGCGAGGCCACGCCCGTGCCACAGCGGCCGGCGCCCCCGCCCGGTGTCCCCGGGACGGGGTCCGGCGGTCGGTGCTCGCCCGGTGCCCCGGGACAGGGGTCCGGCGGTCGGTGCTCGCCCGGTGCCCCGGGACAGGGGTCCGGCGGTCAGTGCTCGCCGCGGGCGGGGACGCCGAGCGCGGCGCAGGCCTCACGGTAGAGGCGGACGACCTCGGCGCGGACCTGTGCCCGCTCGGTCAGCGTGGTGCTCCACGGGACGCGGACGACGACGTCCCGCCCGCCGACCACGGCGGTGAACTCGATCGCCTCGGCGTCGACGCCGGTCGTCGTCGCGGCGGTGGCCTCGGGCCGGCCGCCCAGGCTCCGGCAGATCAGCAGCGCGTCGTCGGCGTGGTCGTCGTTCATGTGACGCTTGATCGCCTCGACCGCGTCGGGGGTGAAGGGAGTGCTCATCCCCGAGAGCCTAACGACGGGCGATCCCGGGGACGGAGGCGAGCCCGGATGCGATCGTTCGCAGATAATCCACAAGGAAACCGATTGGTAGTCTGGACGGCATGACCGCCATGGCAGTCGCTCGCACCGAGCCGGACCTGTCGTTCCTGCTGGATCACACCGGTCACGTCCTGAGGACCCGGATGGCGGCGGCGCTCGCCGAGATCGGGCTGACCCCGCGCATGCACTGCGTGCTGGTCCACGCCCTGGAGGAGGAGCGCACCCAGATCCAGCTCGCCGAGATCGGCGACATGGACAAGACCACGATGGTCGTCACGGTCGACGCCCTGGAGAAGGCCGGGCTCGCCGAGCGCCGCCCGTCCCGTACGGACCGGCGGGCGCGGATCATCGTGGTCACCGAGGAGGGCGCACGGGTCGCGCGGCGGAGTCAGGAGATCGTCGACGGCGTGCACCGGGCGGCCCTGGACTCACTGCCCGCCGACGAGGCCGAGGTGCTGGTGAGGGCCATGAGGCGGCTGACGGAGGGACATCTGGCCGCCCCGGTCGAGGCCCCCCAGGCGGCCCGGAGGGCACGGCAGAGCACAAAGTAGATCCGACAGGGATCGTCTACAACAAAACTATCTGCTACGGTCTCTCCTGTTCCCCCTCGGACAGGAGACGACCATGTCATCCCCCACCCCCTCGCCCGTGACGGCTCCCGCCGGCGCGGGCCGGTCACGCTGGACGGCACTCGCCGTGCTCTCGGCCGCGATGCTGATGACGATCCTCGACGGCAGCATCGTCACCGTGGCGATGCCGGCCATCCAGCAGGACCTGGGCTTCTCACCCGCCGGGCTGAGCTGGACCGTGAACGCCTACCTGATCGCCTTCGGCGGGCTGCTCCTGCTGGCCGGGCGACTGGGCGACCTGATCGGCCGCAGGACCATGTTCCTGGCCGGCAACGCGGTCTTCACCGCCGCGTCACTGCTGGCCGGGGCCGCGACCGGCCCCGGCCAGCTGATCGGCGCCCGGTTCCTCCAGGGAGTCGGCAGCGCCATGGCCTCCTCGGTCGTCCTGGGCATCCTGGTGACGCTGTTCACCGATCCTCGCGAGCGCGTCAGGGCGATCGGGTTCTTCAGCTTCACCGGCGCCGCCGGGGCCTCGATCGGCCAGGTGCTGGGCGGGGTCCTCACCGACGCGCTGAGCTGGCACTGGATCTTCTTCATCAACCTGCCGATCGGGCTGGCCACGATCGCGCTGGCGATCCGGGCGCTGCCGCACGAGCGCGGGATCGGGTTCGCCGCGGGCGCCGACGCGCTGGGCGCCCTGCTGGTCACCGCCGGGCTGATGCTCGGCATCTACACCGTGGTCGAGGTGGAGCGGTACGGCTGGCTCGCGGCGCGCACCCTGGGCCTCGGCGCGCTGTCGCTCGCGCTGCTGGCCGCGTTCTTCGCCCGCCAGGCGACCGCCCGGACCCCGCTGATGCCGCTGCGGATCCTCCGCTCGCGCAACGTCGTGGGCGCCAACCTGGCGCAGATGCTGACGCTCTCGGCGATGTTCGCCTTCCAGATCCTCGTCGCGCTCTACCTGCAGGGGGTCCTCGGCTACGGCGCGCTCGGCACCGGCATGGCGATGCTGCCCGCGGCGGTGTGCATCGGCGGGGTGTCCCTGTTCGTCTCCGCCCGGCTCAACACCCGCTTCGGCGAGCGCGCGGTGCTGCTGGCGGGCCTGGCGCTGCTGGCCGGGGCGATGGGGTGGCTCACCCGTGTCCCGGTGGACGCCGACTACGTCACCGACCTGCTCCCGGTGATGCTGCTCGTCACCGGCGGCGGGCTGGTGCTGCCCGCGCTGACCTCGCTCGGCATGTCCGGCGCCAGGCCCGACGACGCGGGCCTGACGTCGGGGCTGTTCAACACCACCCAGCAGATCGGCATGGCCGTCGGCGTGGCGGTGCTGTCCACGCTGGCCGCCTCACGTACCGGGGAACTGCTGGCCGCCGGGCAGAGCCGGGCCGCCGCGCTGACCGGCGGCTACCGCCTGGCCTTCTCCGTCTCGGCGGTCCTGCTGCTGGCCGCCGTCGCGGTCGCGTTCGTCACGCTCCGGGCGCCGGGCACGGCCGGCGGATCGGCCGCCGGGGCGAGGCGGATCGGCTCCCGGGGATGAGGGTTCAGCTCTCGGGGACGAAGTCGCCGACCCGCTTGAGCTCGGCCGAGATGTGCGACTGGAGCGGCTGCCCCATCGCCGCCATGTCGTAGGCCCACATCAGGTTGCCGTTGACCAGGCCGTACAGGCGGTGGCCCGCGGTGTACTCCTTGGCGGTCGCGGTACGGGCCACCACGTCGGTCTGGAGCTCGATCCTGTGGAAGACCACCTCCCCGACGTAGATCTCCACGATGCCGGTGGGGTGGGACAGGCACACCTCCAGCTGACGCCCGGGAAGCTGGCGCCAGAAACCGGTCTCGGTGCCCAGGGGGCGGACCTTGGCGCCCGCCTCGTCGAGCAGCCAGGTGCGGCTGGTGTAGGTCAGGAACGGCTTGCCGTTGTGACCGAAGACGATCTCCTGGCCGAAGTTGAAGCTCTCGATCGTCGGATATCCCCCGACTCCGGCGCCCTCCCACCTGCCCACGAGGAAGGCGATCGGCTCAAGATCGGGATGAAGTTCGGGAACGTCCATGGGTCCGAGCCTAGAGCCGCCCCGGCACGGTTCGCGCCCGCGAGGGGGACCCGCATAGTCTTCACACATGGCACGATCACTGGTGATCAAGGTGACCGCGGGCGAGGACGCACCCGAGCGCTGCAACCAGGCGTTCACGGTGGCCGCGGCGGCGTTGGCGAGCGGGGTCCCCGTCTCGCTCTGGCTGACCGGCGAGGCGTCGTGGTTCGCCCTTCCCGGGCGGGCGGAGACGTTCTCCCTCCCGCACGCGGCCGGGCTCGGAGACCTGCTCGGCGCGGTCCTCGCCGCCGGCCGGGTGACGCTCTGCACGCAGTGCGCGTCCCGGCGGGAGATCACGGTCGACGACCTGATCGAGGGGGTGCGCATCGCGGGCGCCCCCACGTTCGTCGAGGAGGTCCTGGGCGAGGGCGTCCAGGCCCTCGTCTACTGACCGGCCTCCCCCTTCGCGGGTCCCCTCGTCCGCCGGCCGGCGTCCACCGCCGGTCCCCCACCCGCGGACGGGCGTCCACCGCCGGGCCCCGTCGCTCCCCGTCCGGGAGCACCCGTCCCGGCAGGGGAGCGACGCCGGAGGGCGACGCAGAGGACCGCGCCCGGTTCAGCCCGGGCGTACCGCGGCCAGGCGCTCCTCGCGGAGCCGCTCGAACCAGGAGTCGTCGATCGGCGGCAGCTGGGCGCCCACCGCCCAGGTGAGCAGCAGGTCGGCGAGGCCGGGGTTGCGGGCGAGCGCGGGACCGTGCAGGTAGGTTCCGACGATCTTGCCGATGTGGCAGCCCTCGGTGCCGTCGCCGTTGCCCGTGCCCACCGCGGTACGCGCCAGCGGCCGGACCCCGGGCCCCAGCCGGGTGACGCCCATGTGGTTCTCGAAACCGGTCAGCGTCGGGATGCCGAGCGCCGGGTCCGCCTCCCCGGCCAGCTCGCCGACGGCCCGTCCCTCGCCCCGGCCGCTGGCGATGTCGATCAGGCCGATGCCGTCGACCGGCTGACCCTCCTCGCCGCCGAACGTCGTGCCCATGATCTGGTAGCCCGCGCACACCGCCAGCAGGGCCGCGCCCCGCTGGACGGCCCGGTGCAGGCCCCCGTCACGGCGGAGCCGCTCCGAGGCCAGGATCTGCGGCCGGTCCTCGCCGCCGCCGATGAGGTAGATGTCACCGCTCTCCGGGACGGCGTCGGCCGAGCGCACGTGCACGGTCTCGACCGGGATGCCGCGACGGCGGGCGCGCTGCTCCAGGACCAGGACGTTGCCCTGGTCGCCGTACGTGCTCAACAGGTCCGGGTAGATCCAGACAAGGCGCAGGGCGCTGTCAGACTGCACGACCGAACTCCGATCGAATCTGCTGGAAGGCGGTGTAGTTGGCGATGACGTCGACCTTGCCCGGCGGCTGCGCGGCGAGCGCCTGCTCGAACGAGCCGGAGAGCTGGAACGGCACGTCCGCGACGTCCAGCCGCAGTGCGAGGTCCAGCCGCCGTTCGCCGGTCACGAACACCGGCCTGCCGCGCAGCACCCGGTAGTCGACGTCCCACAGCCACGAGGTGTCGCGGCCGTCGGGCCCCTGGGCGTTGACCGAGAGGATCACCGGCAGCGAGGGGTCGAGCACGTCGAACGCCTCCAGCCATCCGGCCGGGTTCTTGGCCAGCAGCAGCCGGGCGTGACGGCCGTCGCGCTCCACCGTGGTGTAGCGGCCGGCGACCGACCTGACCTCGCGCAGCCGGGGCAGCGCCCGCTCGACCGGCAGGCCGAACGCCTCGGCGGTGGCCAGCGCGATCGCCGCGTTGGCGCGGTTGGCGCGCCCGGGGAGCTGGATGTCCAGCACCCAGCGCCGCCCGCGCGGGTCGATGACCGCGTCGTCGTCGAGGACCCAGGACGGCTCGGGACGGCGGAAGGTGCACTCCCGGCAGGCCCAGTCGTTCTCCCCCGCGCCGGAGGGGGCGCCGGTGCCCATGCCGCCCGGCGGGACGTACTCCATCCCCTTGCGGTCGAGGGGGCCGCCGCACTCGGGGCAGCACCAGGAGTCCTCCTTCCACGGCTGCCCGGCCGACACCCAGGTGACCGAGGCGGCGGTGGAGGCGCCCCACGTCACCAGCGGGTCGTCGGCGTTGGCGATCACGTGGGTGTTCTTCCCGGCCAGCGCCCGCCGCCACTTCTGGGCGAGCAGCCAGATCTCCCCGGCCCGGTCCATCTGGTCGCGGCTGAGGTTCATCAGGCAGATGACCCCCGCGCCGGTCGTGTCGATCACCTCGGGCAGGTACTTCTCGTCGACCTCCAGCACCCCGTACGGGGCGTTCTTGGCCGACGACAGCGCCGAGACGTGCCCGGCGGGCATGTTGGCGCCGAAGGCGTTGGTGGCGACGTCGCCGAGCTCCGACAGCGCGGAGGTGATCAGGCGGGTCGTCGTGGTCTTGCCGTTGGTCGCGCTCACCAGCACGAGCTTGCGGTCGTGCGCGAGCTTGCGCAGCAGGTCGGGCTCCAGGACCAGACTGACCCGGCCCCCGATCACCGACCCGTCCCCGCGTCCGGTGACCCGGGACAGGGTCGCGGCCGTACGGCCGAGAGCGGTCGCGAGCTGCGCCCGCAGCGGAAGCTGAGTCATGCCGTCTCCTCGCGTGGCGACCGGTCGTAGGACGACCCGGCGGCCGGCCGTCCCGGCTCGGGGACCGGAATCGCCGAATCGTTCATGCCGCAGATCCTAGCCGTGCTCGGGCACCGGCACCTCCGGCCCACACGCCCGGCCGGGACGGGCCACCCGGCCGGACCCGGACGTCCGCGCCGGGTCGCGGCGTTCGAGCGGCGCCGCCGGGCCACGGCGTTCGAGCGGCGCCGCCGGGCCACGGCGTTCGAGCGGCGCCGCCGGGACCCGCCCTCACCGTTCGGCGAAGGCGAGCTCGGCGGGTTCCGGCGAGCCCGCGTCGAACGGCAGGACGAACCGGTGCGGCCAGGACAGCACGCTCTCCAGCCAGCCCGCCCCCATCGTCTGCGCCACCTGCCGGAGCCGCTCGGCAGGGTCTACGCCGATCGTGACGGTGTCGACGTCGCGGTCCACGCCCTCGCGCTCGTCGTCGCCCAGGATCGCCCGCCAGGCCAGCTCACGGTTGCGCTCCACCTCCATGGACAGCGGGTGGTGGCGCAGCGCCTTGGCCCGGTGGCCGAGCAGCTCCGAGGCGCCCGCGGCGCCAGAAGCACGGCTGAACAGCGCGTACTCCATCACCGGCGCGGACCCGCGCGGGTTGGGCGCGGGCTGCCCGTGCGGGAAGAGCCGGTCCACCTCGTGCAGCCACCGCACCTGGCCGATGACCCAGGCGGGTCCCGGCCGCTCGCCGGGCTCGCGATCGGGGCCGAGCAGCCGGGTCGCGACGGCGGCGACCTGCTCGGTCAGCGTGGCCGGGTCGCCGACGGTGCGCAGCGCCCACGCGCGACGGCCCACGCTCCGCTCCACCGTCGTGGCCAGCAGGCACTCGCGGCGCCGCGCCGGCAGCTCCGACCACGCCTCGGCCAGCACCCGCGGCACCCCCGGCATCGGCCGGTTGGTGCAGAACGCCAGCACCAGCGTGTCGGCCCAGATCCGCAGCCAGGCCCACTCCGGCGCCTCGGCGAGCAGGTCGGCCTCGCGCAGCTCGACCAGCGTGCACGCCCGGCCCTCCTGGCACTCCTGCCCGCACGCGGCCGAGCGGCGACCGCAGATCGGCGGCAGGTGGCCGGGCACCGGGCGCTCACGGTCCTCGCCCAGCGGCACCTGGATGCGCAGCGGCCGGTCCATGCCGTCGGCGAAGACCGCGGCCACCCCCGGCGGGAGCGAGACGACCTGGCGCGACTGCTCCTCGCTCAGGTTGGTCGCCGCGCCGACCAGGTGCCGGTCGTCCTCGGCGGGCAGCCGGTGGATGACCTTCAGCGCGGTGTTCTTCACCACGTCGGGGACGAGCTTGGTGGGGATCTGCTCGGCGACCACGATGCCCTCCCCGTACGCGCGGATCTCGGCCAGCATGCCCGCCAGCAGCTCGACCGCGTGCGTGCTGGCCCGCCCGGCACCCCGGTCGCGGAGCAGGCGGTGGGCCTCCTCGATCACGATGACGTGCCGCAGCCCGCTGCTGCGCTCCTTCCTGGCCCGCATCCGCAGGTGCTCCACGATCCGGATGATCAGCGTGCCCATCAGGAACGCCTTGTCCTCGTCGTTGGCGACGTCCTCGATGGCGAGCACCACGTTGCGCTGGAGCAGGTCGCCGATGTCGGCCGGGTGCCCGCCCTCGAAGAACCGGCCCGCCGAGCCGACCCGCAGCGACCGCAGGCGCAGCGAGATGAAGCCCTCCACGTCGGCCTGGACCTCCCGGCCGTACCCGATCTCCTTGATCACGTCCATCGCGTGCCGCTGGAGCTGTTCCAGGGTCGGCACGGCGGGCCGTACCGCCGCGCCGGGAGCCGCCCAGCCGGTCACCACGTCCCAGCCGTTGGCCTCGTACACCCGCTGCAGGGCCAGCGACATGATCTGCGGGAACGGCTCCTCGGCGTCGAAGGCCGCCATGAACAGCGCCCGCACCATGTCGATGTGCGCCTGCACCGGGTAGCCGGGCTCGGGCGCGAGCGGGTTGACGCTGAACGGCACGCTCTCCGGCGCCGACGGGTTGATCACGGTCACCGGGGCGAGGTGCTCGATCCGGCCGCCCATCGCGGCGTACTCGGACTTGGCCGGTTCGATGGCCAGCCACGGGATGCCCGCGCCGGTGAGCTGCTCCAGCAGGTGCCTGACCGTCTGGGACTTGCCCGAACCGGTGGCGCCGGTGACGAACGCGTGCCGGTTGAGGGTGGCCAGCGGGACCTTGAACGACCCGACCGGCCGGTCCTGGCCGTCGAGGATCGCCCCGAGCTCGACGGTCAGCGCGCCGGGCACGGTGTCGGCCTCGCTGGTCACGTCGAAGAAGCCCGCGTCGAGCACCCG
Source organism: Streptosporangium sp. NPDC023615 (assembly GCF_040640155.1). Lineage (NCBI taxonomy): Bacteria > Bacillati > Actinomycetota > Actinomycetes > Streptosporangiales > Streptosporangiaceae > Streptosporangium > Streptosporangium sp. NPDC023615. The sequence goes on along the minus strand of NZ_JBFABE010000031.1, from coordinate 31,884 downwards.
TACCCCCGGCACCTCCCGGTGCGGCAGCCCGGCGAGGGCGGCGAGCGCCCCGGCGGTGGCCGCGAACGGCGCCGCGGCGCCGTCGGCCGGGTCCTGCAGCGTCACCGCCAGCGCCTCGGCGAACCCGTGGACGGGGCCCGACAGCGCGCTGCGCAGCCGGTAGGGGTGGTGGCTCATCTCGGCCGAACCGACGAGCACCGGCGCGATCTGGCGCAGCTCGTCGGGCCCGGCGGCCCCGGCCAGCACCCGGACGTTCCAGAGCCCGGCCTCGCGGAAGGCGTCCAGCTCCTGCATGCGCCGCTCGGCCCGCTCGGCGTCGTAGCGGGAGCGCTCGGAGGCGTCGCCGTACTGCCGCAGCACGTTGAGCTGGGTGCGCAGGTGCGCGACCTCGGCGTCCAGCAGGTCGGTCTGCTCGGCCACCACCAGCCAGGCGAACGGCCGGGACATGAGCGTGACCAGCGTCGACTCGAACAGGGTGGGCCGCCTGATCTCGTCGGCGTCCGGCTCGCGCCGCCCGCCCAGCGGCGGGGCCTGCCGCCCGGGACAGACGGTCCACGCCAGGTCCGACAGGTCGCGCAGCCACTCGTCCCCGATCCGCACGCCCCGGGCACCGCCGGGGAAGAGCAGCGGCTCGGGGCCGGCCGGGAGCGGCTCGGGCTCGGCGGTGGCGGCCCGGCGGGGCGGGCGCGGCGGGGTCAGCGGCCCCGCGTTGGTGATCAGCTCCAGCGGCGCGCCGGACCCCCGCGAGAGCCAGCCGACCACGAACGGCCGGCCGCGCTGGGCCGTGGAGAGCACGGCGGGCAGGACGGTGACGAAGTCCCACTCGGCCGAGGAACTGCGCGAGGGCGCCGTGATCGCCTGGATTCTGTACCAGGGCCCGGTCAGGGCATGGGGCGGACGGGACACACTTGGCTGCATTATCTGGTCTCCACCCGGGGGACCCGGCTCCAGGCCGGAGGGTTGACGCTTCACGGATCGCTCCGCCGTACCGGCCGACGTGTGATCGGGGGTGGGCCACCCCCGTGACCACGGTCGAACCTGACTCGGGGCTCGCACCTCCGCATTGACCATCCCATTACGGGATACGGACGCCTCCTTGGCGTACCCGTCGGCCCGGCCGCCCATGCCGGCACCGTACGCGCCGGCGCCGGCCGTGATCTCATCGGCGGCGGCGCCAGTCGAGCCTGGCCGGGGGCGGGCCGAGATTGGGCGGCGCGTCCTCGAACGGGTTCGGCTCGTGCGCCTCCCGGGCCCGCCTCTCCTCGGCCCGGTCCAGCACGGCGTCCCTGATCTCGTCGAACTCGCCCAGCGTCGTCCTGGGGAAGGTCAGTATCGCCGGGTTGGCGTCGGCCAGACGGACCCTGCGGCCCTGGGCGGTGGCGTCGGTGACGATCACGGAGGTGGTGGGGAGCTGCTGGAGCTGGTGCGGCTCGACCAGGAACTCCCTGGAGCGGTGCAGCACCCGCTCGGTCTCCCCCATCGCCTTGGTCGCGCGACGGCCCCACTCGGTGGACTCGGTGATGTCCTCCTTGAGGTCGGCGGGGCCCGCCTCGCGGCCGTCCTCGCCCTCCTCGGCCTGACCGACCGTGGAGACGTAGCCGCCGTCCATGCCGGCCCCGGCGGCGCTGATCGTCTCGGTGAGCTGGGCGAGCTCCAGGCGGTGCTCGGTGCCGACGTGCTCGCTGGCGATCCGGGCGTCCTCGGCGTTGCCGAGCCGCATGAACGTCACCGCCGCGTGCCCGCGGCCGAGCCGTTCCCGCACGGTCGGGGTGAGCGAGCGGTAGGTGAGCACCAGGCCGGTCCTGGAGGTCTCGCAGGCGTCCATGAGCCGGTCCAGCACGTCGCCGCGGAGCTTGTCCGCGCCCGCCACGATGATCGTGTGGTACCAGGGGCGCTCGGAGGCGGGCGACTGGCGCAGGATGTGGGTGAGCGCGGTGGCCACGTAGGTGCCGAGGACCCGGTTGCCGAACACCCCCGCCTGGCGGTCCATCGACACGACCCGCAGCCGCGCGGGCGGCAGGCGCACCGCCTCGGAGCCGAGGGTCTCCAGCTTGCGCAGCTGCGACTCCAGCGCCCACGCCCGCTCGATCACCACCCGGTCGCTGACGCCGCGGCCGAACAGGGTGCCGATCCGCTCGAGCTGGCCGGCGGTGATCAGGCCGAACCGCAGGTCCTCACGGGGGTCGCCGACCTGGGCCAGGGCGCGCAGCGCCGCGGTGACCTGGTTGATCGTGGCGCTCTCTCCGAGGACCTCCAGGACGCGCTCCAGGATGGCGTTGTCGAACGACAGGTCCCTGGTCGTACGGTGCTCCTCGCTGACGCTCACCACGTGGGCGAGGACGTCGGCGAAGGCCTCGGGGGCCAGCGTGGCGCCCAGGTCGAGCCGGGGCAGGTCCACCGGGAGCACCCAGACCAGCGGGTCGTCGCCGCCCCTGCGCGCCAGCTCGATGAGGTCCTTGGCGACCGCGCCCTCGGACAGGTCCAGCACGGTCAGGTGGCCGCCGCTGTAGAGGCGGGTGGCGCCGAGCAGGGTGATCAGCGCCGACCAGCCGGGCAGCGTGCCCCCGGCGACGTCGATCCGGTCGATCTCGTCGGGCACGGCCACCGCGTACCAGGTGAGCTGGCGGTCGTGCCGCTCCTTCCTCTCCGCCCACTCGCGGTAGCGGGCGGCGTGCTCCTCCTGGGCGAGGAAGAGCTCCCTGTCGCGTTCCTCGCGCAGCCGGTCCCCGGCCGCCTCGCGCTCCCTGATGCGGTGGCGGACCGCCCGGTCGCCCTGGTGGACGGCGTAGCTGCAGAACGCCGCGATGCCCCCTGCGGCGATGACCCCGACGGCGGCGAACGACCAGCTCAGCATCTCGGTGACGCCCAGCACGAGGATCAGCGTCGCCAGCGCCGCCATGAACGTACGGACGATCTTGACGGGCCGGTTCAGCAGGTCCTCGTTCAGGCGCTCCCTGCGGATCCACTCGGGATCGACCGGCTCGGGGGGGTTCTCCAGGGGGGAGGGTCGCTTGGGAGCCGGACCCGGATCAGGGTGCAACAAGGCATACTGCCAGCCCAGGTAGATCCGGTCCGCCTGGAGCTGCGCATGCTCGGGATGCACGTCCGCCACGGAACCTCCGCCATCGGGCTCATCGGAAGCCTCGGAGACAGCGTAAGAGTTCGACCTCCCATTCGGGCAGCGTTCCCGCCAATCCGCTGCATTTTCCCCGGTTCAGCGTGACCCGTGGGAGAGGTGGGGCGGGTGGGACGAAGTCCCTTCCCGACGAACGGGGCTCGGCGTCCCGGGCTCCGCGTCCCGGGCTCGGCGTCCCGGGCTCCGCTTCCCAGGTTTCCCGCTCCGAGCCCCGCGCCCGGGTTCCGTGCCCCGGGCTCGGCGTCCGGGCCGGCGGTCGGGGCTTCCGCGTCCGGCCCGGTGGATGATGCTCGGCGCCGTCGCTGTTACAGGGACCATGAAGCGCATGGAGATCTGGGCCGACATGGCGTGCGCGTGGGCCTATGTCGGCAAGCGACGCCTGGAGAAGGCCGGGATCGGCGAGGACGTGGAGATCGTCTGGCGTCCGTACGTCATCGACCCGATGGCTCCGACACCGTCCCAGCCCCTGGAGGAGGCCCTTCGCGACCCGGTCGCCGAGGGCGCCCTGCGGGCCTGCCACCCCGTCCTGGCCCCGGCCGAGAACCGGGCCCGTGTCGCGCGCGTCGCCGCCGCCGAGCGGATCGGCGAGACGACCGCCGAGCGGACCGGCGAACCGGCCGCCGGGAGCACCGGCGAACCGGCCGGCGGCTCCGGGAGTCACGTCTCGCGGGAGGACGCGGACGGCACGCGGCGCTGGGGCGCGGTGTGGCGGGCGAACACGTTCGACGCCCACCGGGTGATCGCCCTCGCCTACGGGCTGGGCGGCGCGTCGCTGCAGGAGACGGTCGTCGAGCGGATCCTGCGTGCCCACTTCGTCGAGGGCGCCGACATCGCCGACCGCGCCACCCTGGCGGCGCTCGCCTCCGAGGCCGGCCTGCACGGCATGGCCGAGGCGCTGGAGCGCGGTGACGGCGCGGACGAGGTCCGCTCCGAGCTGCTGCGCGGCAAGGCCATCGGTGTCTCCACCTCGCCGACCTTCCTGGTGGGCGACACCGCGGTCGCGGGCGCGCAGCCCCCGGAGGTCCTCGCCGACCTGGCGCAGAACGCCGCTCCCGCCAGGGAGGTCCCCGACGAGGTCAGGTGGCTGCGCCAGGCCGAGGCGCTGCTGGGCGTCCGGGACCCGCTCGGCGCCCTGCGGACGCTGGAGCCGCTGCTGGCCGAGCACGGCGACGACTCCGCCGTACGCCTGCTGGCGGCTCGCGCCTACTTCGGCTCGGCTCAGCTCGGCCGGGCGCGGCGGACGCTGGAGTCGCTGCTGGAGCACGCCCCCGGGGACCACTACGCCCGCTTCCTGCTCGGCAGGACCCTGGAGCGCTCCGGCCGGCACGAGCAGGCGCTGCCGCACCTGCGCCTGGCGGCGGCCATGGCCCCCGAGCCCGACTACACCGACGCCCTGCGGCGGGTCGAGGACCGCCTGGCCGTCTGACCGATGACCGATCACGGGTCACACGGGTCACGGGTGACCGACCACCGACCACCGGTCGCCGGTCGCCGGTCGCCGGTCGCCGGGAAAGCCTGAAAGGTCCCGCATCGCGAAAGGACCGGTACCCCGCGCGGGGTACCGGTCCTTTCCGAAAGAGCGGCTCGGACCCGGCGGGTCAGACGCTGACGGCGAGCTGGGTGACCTCGCCCAGGCGCGCCTGGGCGGGGATGTCCTTGCTGACGCCACCGCCCGCGATGATGCGGACGGTCCAGTCACCGGGGGCGGCGAAGAAGCGGAAGACGCCGTCGTCCGACACCACCACCTCACCGGTGAACTCGCCGGCGTGGTCGAGCAGGCGGGCGTACGCCCTGCCCGCGCCCGAGACCACGCCCTGGATCACGGCCTGTCCCGCGAGGTCGATCCCGGCCGGAATCGCGGCCGTCTGTTCCGGTGCTGCGCATCCCTGAGTCATCAGCGTGCCTCTCCCAATTCGATCGGCACGCCGATCAGCGAGCCGTACTCGGTCCACGATCCGTCGTAGTTCTTGACGCTGGCCTGGTCGAGGATCTCGTGGAGGACGAACCACGAGTGCGCGGAGCGCTCCCCGATGCGGCAGTAGGCGATGGTGTCCTTGGTGAAGTCGATGCCCGCGCTCTCGTAGAGGGACGTGAGCTCCTCGTCCGACTTGAAGGTGCCGTCGTCGTTGGCGGTCTTCGACCAGGGGATGTTGCGGGCGGTGGGAACGTGGCCGCCGCGCTGCGCCGCCTCCTGCGGGAGGTGGGCCGGCGCGAGCAGCTTGCCGGTGAACTCGTCGGGCGAGCGCACGTCGACCAGGTTGAGCTTGCCGATCGCGGCGACGACGTCGTCGCGGAAGGCGCGGATGGACCGGTCCTGGTCCTTGGCCCGGTAGCTCGTCTCGGGGCGCGTGGTGACGTCCTTGACCAGCTCGCGGGACTCGAGCTCCCACTTCTTGCGGCCGCCGTCGAGGAGCTTGACGTTCTCGTGGCCGTAGAGCTTGAAGTACCAGTAGGCGTAGGCGGCGAACCAGTTGTTGTTGCCGCCGTAGAGGACGACGGTGTCGTCGTTGGCGATGCCCCGGGACGACAGCAGCGCCTGGAAGCCCTCGCGGTCGACGAAGTCACGACGGACCGGGTCCTGGAGGTCCTGCTTCCAGTCGATCTTCACGGCTCCACGGATGTGGCCCGTGTCGTACGCGCTGGCGTCCTCGTCCACTTCAACGAGTACGACACCGGGGGTGTCGAGGTTGGCCTCGACCCAGTCGGCGTCGACCAGGACGGCGGAGCGGCTCATTTTGATCCTCCGGGATCATCTTGCGGCGGGTGGTAGACGACGAATGATCAGGTACATCTCGCAGCCCAGGCAGAGCCCGAAAGCGGCGTTGAGAAAGGCGGCGAAGAGTGCCGCGGCGGTGGCGCCGAGGGCCAGCGGCGTGATCTGTGCGACGTATCCGACCAGGCCGACCAGGGCGAAGACGAGACCCACCGCCTGCGCGAAGCGCGGCGGCGAGGCGTCCTCCGTCTGACGGGGAGGACTTCTCACCAGCCCCCCGAAGACCATTCCGTACGGCGAGAGGCCGGCGACGCCCAGTGCGAACACCGCGGCCTGCGCGGCCAGCAGCCAGGCGCTGCCGGTGACCAGGACGAGTGCGAGCACGACGGCGGTGACGGCCGCGGCGAAACGGAGAGCTCGGGGATCGGCTTGCATCGCTTGATGCTCCTGAAGGGTCGTGCAGATCGGTGCGGCTCGGACGGCCGCTTGAGATCGCCCTTAGGAAACGCGACAGAGCGCGGTGGTCACGCGGCAGAAATCAACCGCGCGCCGCTTCGTGAGCAGCTCTGTCGTGGGGTTCATGCCCACGACATTACCCCGGCGTCCCGCCATCTGTCACATCCCTGTCCAATTTCTGAGACATGATCGCTCGATGGACGGTAGGGTGCGCCGTTCACCCGTCCACCGCCTCCCCCAGGGCGCCGATCACGTCCGCCTTCCTGGGCTGGCCCGAGGCACGCCGCACCACCCGGCCGGACGCGTCCAGCACCAGGACGGTGGGGGTCCGCAGGATGTTCAGCGACCGGACCAGATCCAGGCGGGACTCGGCGTCGACCTCCACGTGCGCGACGCCCGGCACCAGCCGGGCCACCTCGTCGAGGATCCGCCGGGTCGCCCGGCACGGCTGGCAGAAGGCGCTGGAGAACTGCACGAGGGTCGCCCGCTCCCCCAGCTCCACCCGCAGGTCACTCGCGGTGAGCCGTTCCACCCCGCCCCTCGCCTTCCGCACCGCGCCGTCGCGCCGCCGCAGCAGCACGCCCGCGAGCGTGGCCAGGGCGAGCGTGACGGCCAGCACCGTCCACCCGGTCATGACGAACGACAACGCGCCGGCCACCCCGCGCGATTCCCGCCGATCGGGGGCGCCGACCCTGAGCGGCACCCGTCCCGCCGCTCAGGGGGCGTCGACGGTGAGCACCACCCGTCCCTGGGCGGTGACGATCCGGAAGGAGGTGATGCGCTCGGGCGGGATCGTGGTCGTGGCCGTGAAGGCCTCCGGGACGCCGGTCCCCTGCCGGGTGGTCCCGGCGACGATCCAGCCGCCCGCCGTCTCCTCGAGGCCGCCGTCGCCGAGCACCCTCAGCCGGTAGCGGGTGCCCTCGGCCGCGCCGGTGAGCACGACCGTGAGGGCGGTGCCCTCCTGCCCGGCCCGCGCGGTCACCTCGGCGCGCACGGCGCCGCTCCGTCCCTCCCACCTCAGCGGCTCGTCCGGCGCGACCAGCGTCTCCGGCCCCGGCCCCGGCGACCGGCGTGCCGACGAGTACGGCGAGGACGACGAGGACGGTTGCGAGGGCGGGCCCTCCGCCCTCGCGTCGGCCTCGGGCGAGCCCGGGTCGCGCGGGTACGTCCCGCTCTCCGGGCCGCCGCCCCCGGCGGCCGGGTCCCGGTCGGCGGCCGGCTGCGGAGCGGAGGCCGCCATGCCGTCCGGCCCCCCGGACTGGGTCACGGCCCACAGGGTCCCCCCGCCGAGCCCGACCACCAGCACCGAGGCGGCCAGCGAGAGCATCAGCCGGGTCGTGCGGCGCCGCCTGGCACCGGCGCTGAGCAGCCGGTCGAGCACCGCCCCGGGCGGGCTCGCCACCTGCGCCACGTCGTCCTGGGACACCCTGCCGAGGAACGTGGCCACGTCGGCCAGTTCCTCCAGCTCCGCCCGGCAGCGGGCACACCCTGCCAGATGGGTCTCGACCAGGGCCTGCTCGTCGGGCTCCAGGGCGCCGAGGGCGTAGACCCCGAGCGACATCCGTACTTCGTCACAGGTCATGGTCATGGCGCGAGCCCCCGCTCCTCCAGCGCCAGCTTGAGCGCCCGAAGCGCGTAATACGTGCGCGATTTGACCGTCCCGGCGGGGATGCCGAGCGCGTCGGCGGCCTCCCGGACGGACTTGCCCTGGTAGTAGACCTCGGCCAGCACCTCGCGGTGCTCCGGCCTGAGCGCGGCGAGCGCCTCGGCCACCGCCCACGACTCCACGGCCTTGTCCAGCTCGTCCTCGGCGGGCACCACGGCGAGCGCCTCGTCACCCGTCTCCGGCGGGCGCGCGCTGCGCGCCCGGTGCTGGTCCACGACGAGGTTGCGGGCCACCGTGAACAGCCAGGCGCGGATGGATCGTCCGGTCAGCGCGTCCGGATGGCGCCAGGCCCGCAGCAGTGTCTCCTGCACGACGTCCTCCGCCCTTCCCGAGTCTCCCGTCAGCCGCAGCACGTAGCCGTAGAGCGGCCCGCCGTGTTCGTCGAAGAGTGCCCTGACGAGCTGCTCGTCGGCGGTTCCGGCTTGGCTCACACCCTCACGACGTACGGCGGGGCGATCCGGTTCAGACACGGGACGACGCGTTCAGCCGCGCAGGGGCACGTCCGAGGCCGTCCCCGAGATGCGCAGCCCTTCCGGGACGGTGCGGACGTCGGTCAGTTTGAGGTTGTAGGGCAGCTTCCCGATCGGGACGCGGTAGCTGAGGAACCGCTCGGGATCGGGCACCGCGATGCCGCCGCCCAGGGTCACCTTCTCGGGGACGAGCTGCAGGCCGCCCTCGACGACCCGCACCTTCATGGTCGCCTCGGCGGGCACCCGCCGCCCCAGCACCGTGATCTCCCCCTTCACCGCGAGCGCGCCGCCCGCGACACTGACCTTCATCCCCTGGGGTGCCCGCTGGTTGAGCGTCGCCACCGGCACCACCACCGCCCCCTCCACCCGCTCGGCCCGCATGTCGACCTGCTGGGGGTTCATGACGAGGTCCTCCAGCCGCGCGGTGACGCCGCGCAGGGTGAAGTCGACGCTGGAGAGCGCGATGCCCGAGATCGTCATCTCGCCCGCGGCGACGTCGACCCTCTCGTAGCGGCCGGCGATCGCCTGGGTGAGGAAGGGGATGCCCTCGATGGTGACCTCGGGCGGGACGGACAGGTCGTACTTGGCCGCCGCCTGCGTGGCGATCTCGCGCTGCACCCCGGTGACCGCCACCCGGTCCAGTACCGCGACGACGACGAGAAGCAGGACCAGAAAAGCGATGAGCTTACGCATCCGACTCCCTGTTCACTCCGCGGCTTCCGGGGGTGAGGCCGTGGGCATGCTCTCCCCCGGCCATCCTGTCCGAAACGGCGCGCGGGTGGTAGCTCCCCGGCCCGGTCACCCTCCGGTCTCCCGCCGGCCCCCGCGCCACCCGCCGGCACCCTCGCCCCCCGCGCCCCTCGGTCCTCCTCAGCCTCCCGCGAAGGGGGGCAGCACCTCCACCGTCGCCCCGTCCGCCAGGACGACCGTCCCGTGGGCCCGCAGGCCCACCGGCGCCCCGTCGACCAGGAACGACGACCGTCTCACCACGTGAGCCAACGCGTCTCGCCCCGATGTGATTTTGGTCATCAACTCGGCAAGCGTGGCGGCCTCGAACGGCTCCTCGGCCACGCCCGCCGCCTCCTTGGCCGCCGCCCAGTACCTGACAATGCCCGTCGCCATCTGTGAATCGTCTCCTCGTCGACACGCGCGGTGACGGCGCCGTTACGGCGAATTCACCTGGAGAACCGGTGTTCACCAGGTGGACGTTCGCTGGACGCCTCACCCCCGTGGGTTATCCTCACCTACTACGGGACCTGGGCAACGTAGCCCCCGGGTCCTTACGTGTTTGTACGGCCAATCGCCGGCTGACGCGGGAAGGAGACATCGTGAGCAATCTCCTGCTGCTCACCAACGCCCTTGAGCCCTCGACCGAGGTGCTCCCGGCGCTGGGACTGCTGCTGCACTCCGTGCGGGTGTCACCGGCGGAGGCGTCCGCCCTGCTCGACGCCCCGCCCGCCGACGCGATCCTGGTGGACGCGCGCCGCGAGCTCGTCCAGGCCAAGAGCCTGTGCCGGCTGCTGCGGACCACGGGCGTGGCCTGCCCCCTGGTCGTGATCGTCACCGAGGGCGGCCTGGCCGGGCTGACCGCGGAGTGGGGTGCCGACGACGTCATCCTCGACACCGCCGGCCCCGCCGAGGTCGAGGCACGGCTCCGGATGGCCGTGGGCAGGCTCAGCCTCTCCGCCGCCGAGGACGTGCCCGACGAGATCCGCAACGGCGACCTCTCCATCGACGAGGCCACCTACACCGCCCGCCTCCGCGGCCGCGCCCTGGACCTGACCTTCAAGGAGTTCGAGCTCCTGAAGTACCTGGCGCAGCACCCGGGGAGGGTCTTCACCCGCGCCCAGCTCCTCCAGGAGGTCTGGGGGTACGACTACTTCGGCGGCACCCGCACCGTGGACGTCCACGTCCGGCGGCTCCGCGCCAAGCTCGGCGCCGAGTACGAGGCGCTGATCGGCACCGTCCGCAACGTCGGGTACCGGTTCGTGCCCGAGCGCGGCAACGAGCCCGTCGACGAGCGCGAGCCCGCCCACAACTAGCGGCCGGCCCACGGTCGCCTCGCCCGTCCTCGCCCGTCCTCGCCCGTCCCCGTACCGCCCGCCGGTCCGCCGCGCGGCCGGTCCCGGCCCCGTGCCGTCCTCGTGCCGTCCTCGCGCTGTTCCCCATGCCGTCCTCGTGCCCGCCCGGGGGCTCCGCCCGGCGGGACGTACGGCGCGGGACGTACGGCGTGCCGCCCTCCCGTGACACATGACGAGGCCCGCCGGAGGTGTCCGGCGGGCCTCGTCCGCGTCGGGTCCCGCCGGGGTTACGGAACGACCGTGATGTGGCCGGGGACCGGCGGGGCGATCGTCGGGTTCGCCGCGAAGTAGGCGGTGAACGCGTCGATGTCCAGCGGGCCGCTCCACAGGTCGGTGCCGTCCCTGAAGGCGAGGAACGCGTCCCCGCCTCCGACCAGGAAGTTGTTGGCCGCCACCCTGATCGTCTGCGTGTCCGTCACGGCGACGCCGTCGATCCTCATGTCGGAGACCTTCGACCCCCACGGCGCGCTCGCGCTGTAGGTGTAGGTGAAGTTCGACGACGGCTGCAGGATCTTGGTGAACGCCTGGGCGTTGGGCCCGCCGGTGAACTGCTGCTCCAGCACGGTCCTGAGCTGGGCTCCGGTGAGCGTGACCACCTGCATGAGGTTGTTGAACGGCTGCACGGTGAACGCCTCGCCGTACGTCACCACGCCGTCCCCCTCACCCGCGGCCGAGCCCGCGTAGGTCAGGGTGGCCCGCACGCCGCCGGGATTCATCAGGGCGATCTGGGCGTTTCCACCGGTCCTCGTCGCGGCGAGCTGGGCGTCGGCGATGAGGTTGCCCAGCGGGGACTCCCCGGAGGCCACCGCGGTGTTGGTGATGTCCGCGGTGATCCTGCCGATCGGCCTGTTGGCCACCGGCGCGACGCGGTCCTTCCACGTCTGGACGAACGCGGTGATCTCCGGGTCGGGGGTGACGGTCCTGGTCACGACCTGGTTGTCGGCCACCACCGTGGAGCGCACCACGTCACGGGTCCTGACGTCCACCTGGAAGTCGACCTTGGTGATGACGCGGCCGAAGGAACCGCCCTGGCTGTACAGGCGCTTGGCGCCCTTGGGGTCGGACACCGTGCACAGGTAGGCCTGGTGCGAGTGGCCGCTGAGGATCATGTCGATCTCGGCGTCCACCTGCGTGGCGATCCGGTTGCCCGCGCCCGGCTGGGCGCTGCAGGCGTCCGGCGACTGGCCGGCGGTGACCTGGTCGCCCTCGTGCACCAGCACGACCTGGGCCTTGATGCCGACGATCCTGAGGAGCCTGGACGCGACGTTGGCGGCCTTGACCTCGTCGATGAACTCCAGGTCCTTGATGCCCTCGGAGGTGACGATGCTCGGGGTGGTCCGGGTGACCAGGCCGATGAAGCCGATCGGCACGCCGTTCATCCAGCGGATCGCGACCGGGGGCAGCGCGGGGATGCCGTACTCCTTGAGCAGGCCGCGCAGCGCGCCGGTGTTCGTGCCGCCGAGGGCCTCCAGCGCCTGCTTCTCCGCGTTCCGCGTCGGCCGCTTGAAGATCACGTTCGCGCCGAGGTAGCTGAACTTCGCGCCCTTCCACACGCCCGCGGGCGAGCAGCCGTCCACCGGGTGGCAGCCGCCGTTCATGATGCGCCGGAGCTCGGCGTACCCCTCGTCGAACTCGTGGTTGCCCACGGCGGAGGCGGTGACACCGATCTTGCCGAGGAACTCCACCGACGGCTCGTCGTGGTAGGCCGCGGAGATCAGGGGGGTGGCGCCGATCAGGTCGCCCTGGGCGACCTTGAGGGTGTTCCTGTCGGACATCTGCTTGAGGTGCGTGGCGGCGTACGCGGCGCCGCCCGCCTCGACGGTGGCTCCGGTCTCGTCGACCATGCGGCCGGACGACCCGGACGGAGGCTCGAGATTGCCGTGGAAGTCGTTGAGGGAGAGCAGGCGGACCGGCACCGTCTTGGCGGGTTTGACGGGCTTCTTGCCCGCCTCGGCCGGTCCCATCGCGAGCACCAGACCGGCACCGGCGAGCACGCCCGCCATCGCCAGCCGCTGGAAGGAACGAGACATCATGAACCATGACACTAGGGGGACCGTCTGACCATGGAACGTCCGAGAGATAACGATTCACCGGACCGGTAGCTGGCGGCTTTTGCCAGTCTCCCTCACCGGCCCCTTTCGCCGGTCTCCTCCGCGGTCCCCTTTCCGTCACCTTCTTGCGGCGGCCCCCTTTCCACCGGCCTCTTTCGCCGGCCTCCCCGCCCTGTCGCCCACCGTCACCCTCTCTTACCGTCCGTCACCTCGGGTGTCCCCGGTATCCCCGGTGGCTTTGGTGGCTTTGGTGGCTTTGGTGGCCGCCTCCGCCGCCGCGCCGTCGTCGCCGTCCACGGACCGCCGTTCCCGCCGCCGCGCCGTCGTCGCCGTCCCCGCCGTCCCCGCGGTCGTCGCGCCCGCCTAGAGTCCACATCATGAACGCGCGTGTGAAACACCGGGGAACGCTCGGCGGCGCCGAGGTGGCCGCGATCCTCGAGGTGGCGGAGGCGGCCACCGAGGCCGACGGGGTCGGGCCGCTCAACGAACAGGCCCTGCTGCACCTGCGCTACGGCGGGGACGAACGGATCGGGGCGGTACTCCTGTACGCCGGGGACGACCTGGTGGGGTACGCGCACGTGGACCCGGCCGATCCCGTCGAGGGCCCGGTCGGGGAACTGGTCGTCCATCCCGCCTTCCGCCGGCGGGGGTACGGGGCCCACCTGCTGCGGGCCGCGCTCGACCGGGCCGGCGGGCGCCTGCGCCTGTGGGCGCACGGCGGACACCCGGCGGCCGAGGCGCTCGCCCGGTCGGCGCAGTTCGAGAGGGTCAGATCGCTGTGGCGGATGCGCCGCCCCCTGGCCGGCGACCTGCCCGGCTTCGAGCTCCCCGAGGGCGTGCGCCTGCGCACGTTCCAGCCCGGCGGTTCCGACCGGGAGGCGTGGCTGGCGCTCAACGCCAGGGCCTTCGCCCACCACCCCGAGCAGGGCGCGTGGACGATCGAGGACCTGAGGCTGCGCGAGCGGGAACCGTGGTTCGACCCGGCCGGCTTCTTCCTCGCCGTACGGCAGGACGGCCCCGACGGCGGCGACCGGCCGGTGGGCTTCCACTGGACCAAGGTGCACGACGACGGCGACCACGCCAACGAGCCGATCGGCGAGGTGTACGTGGTCGGCGTCGACCCCGCCGAGCAGGGCGGCGGCCTGGGCCGGTCGCTGACCCTGGCGGGCCTGGAGTACCTGCGATCACGGGGACTGAGCCAGGTGATGCTGTACGTGGACGAGAGCAACCCCGCCGCGATCCGCCTCTACGAGAAGCTCGGCTTCACCCGGTGGGACGTCGACGTGATGTACCGCCGATAGCCCCGCCCGGGGCGCGGCGGCGGCGTGCCGGCGGTGGACCCGTGCCGCCCGCCCCGCGGCCCCGCGGTGACGAAACGCCGGCCGGGATCTTCCCGGCCGGCGTTCCCGCACGGTCGTCGGCGCGGACGCCCGCGATGCGGCGTGCCCGTCCTGCCGTGCCCCGTCCCGTCTCTCGCGGCCGGCTACTCGACCATCCAGTGGAGGGCGAAGTAGGACAGCACGGCGACCAGCGCAGCCGCCGGGATCGTCAGGATCCAGGCGGTCACGATGTTGCCCGCCACGCCCCAGCGCACGGCCGACAGGCGCTTGGTGGCGCCGACGCCCATGATGGCGCTGGTGATCGTGTGGGTCGTCGAGATGGGGGCGCCGAAGCCGATGGCCGCGGTGTAGAGCACGGTCGCCGCAGCGGCCTCCGCCGCGAACCCCTGCGGCGGGTCGAGCGCGATGATCCGGCGGCCCAGCGTCCGCATGATCCGCCATCCGCCCGCGTACGTACCGAGCGAGATGGCCGTGGCGGCCGCGAGGATGACCCACTGCGGGATCGGGTCACCCTGGCTCTGGTAACCGCCGACCACGAGGGCCAGGAAGATGACGCCCATGGTCTTCTGCGCGTCCTGCAGACCGTGGCCCAGGGCCATGGCCGCCGCGGAGACGATCTGCGCGTGCCGGAACCCGCGGTTGGTCTTCGCGGGCTGGGACCTGCGGAACCCCCACAGGATGCCGATCATGACGAGACCGGCGAGGCTGAAGCCGATCAGCGGGGAGAGGATCATCGGGATGACGACCTTCTCCACCACCCCGTCCCAGTGGACGGTGCTCGCCGAGGCGACCGCGGAGCCGACCAGGCCACCGATCAGCGCGTGGCTGCTGGAGGAGGGGAGACCGAAGTACCACGTGACGAGGTTCCAGGTGATCGCGCCGATCAGGCCGGCCCCCACGATGACGAGACCGTGGCTGCCGCTCGGGGCGTCGATGATGCCACTGCCGACCGTGGCGGCCACCTGTGTACCGAGATGCGCACCCAGGAAGTTCATGGCCGCGGCCATGAACAGCGCGGCCCTCGGCGTCAGCGCGCGCGTCGAGACGCAGGTCGCGATCGCGTTCGCGGCGTCGTGGAAGCCGTTGGTGTAGTCGAACACCAGCGCCACGACCACCACGCCGATGACGAGTGCGAGCGTGAGATCCACTTAGCTTTCCTTGACCGCGATCGACTCGATCGTGTTGGCCACGTGCTCGAAGGCGTCGGCGGCCATCTCGAGCTGGTCGATGACCTCCTTCATCTTGAGGACGGTCAACGCGTCGTACTCCCCGCCGAAGAGCTTGGCGAGAAGGCGGCGGTAGACCTGGTCGGCCTGGTTCTCCAGCCGGTTGATCTCGATCCAGTACTCGTTCAGGTTCTTCATGGAGCGCAGCCTCGGCATGGCCTCGGCGGTGAGCTCGGCGGCGCGTTCCAGGACCTCCACCTGCCGGACGACCTCCTTGGGAAGGTGGTCGATCTGGTACAGGACGATGAGGTCGGCGGCCGCCTCCATGTAGTCCATGACGTCGTCGAGGTTCGAGGCGAGGCGGTAGATGTCCTCGCGGTCGAAGGGGGTGATGAAGCTCTCGTTGAGCCGGTTCATGATCGCGTGAGTACGCTCGTCACCGGCGTGCTCACATGCGCGCATTTTCTCGGCCAGGGCTTCCCGGTCCGATCCGTCACTGATGATCTCTACCAGCAGACGGGACGCTGTGACGAGGTTGTTCGCCGAGTCGGCGAACAAGTCGTAGTAGCTGTCCTCACTCGGTGTGAGACGCAGGCGCACGTCGTTCTCCAGATGTGCGGGGATGGTCCGCAGAGAAGGGTACGGGTTACCAGCGGAAATGCGAACTTCACCCGCTAGACACGCGCTCTTCCTCATGTCGCTACCCGGCGCATACCCGGAGACACTCGGCTTGAGGCAGCCTTGAGGGCAACTTTCCGTGACCGTTTTGCTGGTTTTCGGCCACATTATGCCGAAGCCAGGTCACATATGGGACTCTCTCCGGCAAGACCGTCCGGCACGTCGCCCACGGTCTTCTCCCGGATGCCCGATTTCAGCGGGTATGACGAGATCCACAGAGGTCGGCCGGGGTCCGCGGCCCTGGCCGACGATCAGGGTGATTTCCATCACGAACCGTCACCCCGCCGCGTCGGGCCCCCTCACGCCGGGCCTGCCGGCCCGCTCCACCGGCCCTCGGCCCTCGGTCACCGAGCGTCGCCCCCTGGCCACCACCCCTCGGTCGCCGACTTTCGGCCGCACCGGATCCGGTGACGCTCAGATGGGCCTCCGGCGGAAGTCCGGGCACGTGACGCTCAGATGGGCGTCCGATGGAAGTTCAGGTACGAACGGCTCGGCGTCGGCCCCCGCTGCCCCTGGTAGCGCGACCCGTACTTCTCCGAGCCGTAGGGGTACTCGGCCGGAGAACTCAGCCTGAACAGGCAGAGCTGCCCGATCTTCATGCCCGGCCAGAGCTTGATCGGCAACGTCGCGACGTTGGAGAGTTCGAGCGTGACGTGCCCGCTGAACCCCGGGTCGATGAACCCCGCCGTGGAGTGGGTGAGCAGGCCCAGCCTGCCCAGCGAGCTCTTGCCCTCCAGCCGCGACGCGAGGTCGTCCGGCAGCGTGACGACCTCGTACGTGCTGGCCAGCACGAACTCCCCCGGATGCAGGATGAACGGCTCGCCCTGGTCCGGCTCCACCATCCGCGTCAGATCGGGCTGCTCGACCGCCGGATCGATGTGCGGGTACCGATGGTTCTCGAAGACCCTGAAGTAACGGTCCAGGCGCACGTCAACGCTGGAGGGCTGGATCATCTCCGGCTCGAAGGGGTCGATCCTGACCCTTCCGGCCTCGATCTCCGCGGCGATGTCACGATCGGAAAGCAGCACGTGAGGCAACCTACCAACGCCGCGCCACCCGGGCGGCGGCGCTCTCGCACCTCGGGATGCCGAGAATCTCGTCCCGGGGAGGTCCAGAGCCTCCCGAGTTTCCGCTAGAGTGGTCACGCGGCACGCCGCACGCGGGTGTAGTTCAATGGCAGAACATCAGCTTCCCAAGCTGACAGCGCGGGTTCGATTCCCGTCACCCGCTCCACTCACAAAGGCCCAGGTCAGGATGCGAATCCGAACCGGGGCCTTAGTTGTTTTCGGAGCGCTTTCGATCTTCCGTGCCCGTTACGTGCCCGATGCCGGTGGATCTTCTTTCTTGAGAACGGCTTCGGCGAGCTTTCCCATGCCGTCGGCGATCATCTGATCCCGCCCGTTCTCGGTGTGCAGATAGATCAGCGCGGCCCGCGTGGTCGAGTGCCCCATCCGGTTCATCAGCTCCCGCAGCGTCGCACCCGACTGCGAGGCGAACGTGTTGCCCGTATGGCGAAGGTCGTGGAAGTGGACGCCGGAGAGGTTCGCCGCTTTCAGAGCCTTGGCCCAGATCCGGCTGAAGGCCGGCCGCCGCAGCATCGCGCCTTTCGCACCGAGGAAGACGAACGCCTCGTCATGCTCGTCGGTGTACGCGTCGAGGTGCGCGCGCAGCTCCGAGACCACCACCTCGGGAAGAGCGACCGTCCGCGTACCGGCCACGGACTTGGGCAGGCCGACGGTTACCGATCCGTCCTTGAGTTCGGTGGTGGAGGCCACGACCTGGACCGTGCGGGCATCCAGGTTGAGGCTCTTACGACGGAGCGCCGCCAGTTCACCCCACCGCAGACTGCCGAACGTCGCCAGGAGCACCAGCGCCCGGAAGCGTGGTTCGATCGCACCGGCCAGCGTGAAGACCTGTCCCATGGTGAGCGTCGGACGCTCGGGCGACTCCTCCTTACCGCCGCTCTTGATCTGACACGGGTTGGACTTGATCATCTTGTCCTCCACGGCTGTGTTCATGATCGCCTTGAGCAGCCGGTACGCCTTGGCGACGGTGACCGGCCCGACTCCCCCGTCCAGGAGCGTCTTGCGCCACTTGCGCACGTGAGCCGCCTTGATCTCACTCACGGCCAGGTTGCCGAAAGTCGGGACCAGGTGCAGGCGGAGCAGACCCTCGTAGAGCTGGACCGTCTTGGGCCGCAGGCCGGGACGCTCGTTCACCCAGTCGGAGCCGTACTCCTTGAAGGCCACCTTGCCGAGGTCCGGATTGCTCCAGTCCTCCACGAGGATCTCGGCCTCCTTCTTGGTCAGCCAGACCTCCGCGTCGCGCTTGGTGGCGAAGGTCTCCGGGGCCGCCCGATCGATGTCATCCGGTCCCCGGTAGCGAGCTTGGAACCGACCGGAGGGCAGTTGCCGAACGCGCCCGAAGCGCCTCTTGGCCGACTTGCCCTTGGCGGAGTTCCGGGGCTCTTCCTCAGGGGTGGCGAGTGTGGTCCTGGCCATTACGCGGCCCTCCTGCGTCGTGTGGTGGTGATCGGTTCGACCAGCCCGGCGGCGATGAACGCCTCAAGAGCCGCTTCGGGGATGCGGACGTTGCGTCCGACGTGGATGAAGGCGATCCGCCGCTCCTCGATCAGGCGACGAGGAAAGCGGACCGAGGTGTTCAGCCGTTCGGCCGCCTCTTCGACGGTGAGCAACCGGCCTTGTGCGAGTTCCGGGAGAGGCGAGGTGGGCTCTTGCCTGGTCTTCCTGGTCATGCCGCCACCTCCAGTCCCGGAGTTGCCGAAAGATCTGGAACAGGGAGGCCGTCCGCTCTGGCTTGGAGTTCGATCAGGCGTGCGCGGGTGCGCTGACGGTTGGCGACCTCGCGCAGCAGCCGTTTGGCCAGCGGGGTGCGGTTGGGATCCTTGGAGGAGACCGGCCGCCAGACGTAGCGGTGCGGGTCGGTCACCGTCTCGTCGGGCAGGCCGAGCATGTCGAGCACCCAGGCCCGGCGGTCGGCCTTGTGCTCCCGGAGGGTCTTGTTCGACCACTTGCGCGAGACCAGGACGCGACGGCCCGCGTAGCCGAGGTGTTCGGCCTTGTGTGCCTTGCCCTTGCAGCGGCCCGGCAGCATGCCCGCCTTGGCACCCTTGGGCTGCACGCCGTACCGCAGCCAGTTCGGACAGGTCGGCGAGCACGGTTCGTAGCGCAGCGCCTCGACCATGCGAGTCGCGTGGTCCCGGCGAGCGTGGTTGTCCGGGTCCTCAGGGTCGAGGGGGTCGCCGAGACTCTTGGTCAGGTACTTCGACAGGTAGCCGATGCACTGGTCAGCGTCCGGCGATCCGGCGAGCACTCCCTGAACATCGACCTGAGTGCCAAAGCGGACCACGTGCAGCGGTTCGGCCGCCTCGTCGGTGCCGAGCTGGTCGAGCGCCTCGTCCCATGTGGGCAGGAGTTCCCCGGTGGCCGGGTCGAGGTAGTCGCCGGCCTGCCCGTCCGGGTAGGGCTCAGCCCGTTCGGCCCGCTCACTCCAGACCGGCAGGTGGTCACCGTCGAAGCGGATCTCATCGACGGACGGCCACCACACTTGGTGGTAGGTCGCGGCGGCGATGGCCTTGACCTCCGTGCGCGGCATGGTCCCGCGGATGGCCATGTGCAGATGCGGGGCGAGCCGCTTCTGCGGTTCGACAGAGGCGAAGTACTGCACGTCATAGCCCGCCACCCGGCGAAGGTTCTGCACGAACCGGTCCACCAGCTTGGAGAAGTGCAGGGCATCGCGAGCCGCCGCCGCGTAGTCGTACGTGCTCGGGTTGACCGGCACGCCGTTGCGGACGCGTCCGTACGAGGGAAGGGTCAGCGTGACGAACAGGGACGGCCGGTAGACCTTGCCGTCGGAGGCGATGAAGGTCCGCCCAAGGGTCGTGTCCTGCTTGGCCCGCTTGGGCAGATCCGGGGCATCCTGACGCCGCCTCGTCGAGCGCGAGCGCTTGGGAGCCGATCGCCCGCCCAGGACGTTGCCCCGCATCCCAGCGGCGTTGATCTCCGCATCGATCCCGGCTATCGCCTCGTCCCAGTCAAGGGTGTCTTCCCCGTCCCTCTCGGCCTCGTCGCGCTTGGCCTGCACGTCGGCCCGGAACTCGATCAGCCACCGCTGGTCTTCGGTGGAGGGGTTGGGTTCGGCGATCGGTTCGTGGTCGAGGTGCCAGCCTTCCCGGCACTGTGCCCGGCGGAGTTGGCGGTTGCGGTTGGCGCACGGCGGACACTTGGCCTCCTGCGTGGCGCCGCAGGGGATGTTGAACGACTCAGAAGTACCGGTGTGAGTGTCGAGGCGCCGCAGCTCGATCGGGCGGATGCAGACGCCGTTGTTCTTGGCGACCTCGATCGCGACGTCCAAGGCGAAGGGCAGGGTGTCACGGACGAGGCGGGGCAAGGTGCGGTCGGAGCCATCGGGCGGGGTGGCGGACGGTGAAGCAGGCGGGGTGTCGGTCACATGGCCTCCTCTCGGTCGACCACGTCAGCCGTGATCCGGCAGGCGTCGCTGTAGGGGTCTTTGCGGAGCCGAGCGGTGTCGAGATCGACGATCACCGTCACTTCGGCGAGGTCGGAGCCGTTGAAGGTCCGCAGCCGCCGGAAGGGCAGGCCCTCGATCTCGGCCGGAGTGCCGTGCAGGACGATTCTCATCAGGCCCCCTCAACCATCAGCGGCAACGTGTCAGCGGTGAACACGGCGACCATGTCGCGGATATCGGCATCGGAGACGTAGCCGGCACGGGCACGCATCGGCTCAGGTGAGGTCTCCAGACGGGTGTAGGCGATGCCCGCGCCGAGGTCCGGCTGAGGTGAGATCAGGTCGGCCAGCGCACCCCGATCCCGAGCACCGTCACCGAGGACCATGTCCACCTGTTCGGACTCGTCCAGTCGCAACGCGATCTTGTCGGGGAACAGGTTGCGGATGCTCAGCACGTCCTTGCGCGGGTCCTGCAACGCCGCCAGGACGCCGACCCCCACCGCACGACCCTGCGTGGTCAAGGTCGCCAGCGCTGCCGAGATGCGGAGCTTGAGACCCTTGTCGGACTGATAGGCCGTCAGGAACGCCACCTCGTCGACCACCACCAGGACGAACGGGTCATCGACGGTAGGGACGTGGTTGCGCTGAACTCCGGCGAACCGGCCCGCCCGCTCCTGCATGATCTTCACGGCGGCTTCCAGGAGATCGGCGCACGTGGCCGGGTCTGCGGCGTAGCGGTCGAACAGGTCACGGCCGAAGGACAGTTCCATGAGCTTGGGATCCAGCGCCCAGATCTGCGTCAGGCCCGAACGGACGGCAGGCAGCAGGCCCCGGATGGTGGACCAGATGATCGAGCCCTTGCCTGCCCCGGTGGCCCCGGCGACCAGGACGTGAGTGCCGTGGACCTTGAGCCGCCACGGGGTGCCGTCCTCCTGCTTGCCGATCTCGACCGGCCCCACCGATGCCACGGCGGGAATCGGTAGCGCGGGTAAGGGGACGGCCAGCGGGTCGCGTCGAGGGAAGGCCAGCAGCAGACGGCCCGACCGGGCGACGGTCACCCGGCAAGAGGTGGCGCCGAAGCCATGGGCCAAATTCTCGATACGGTCGGACCAGTCCTTGACCGACTGTCCGGCGAGCATCTTCACCGTGACCAGGTCCGCCCAGGAGGTGCAGGTGACGCGGACGAGGCGGGGCAGGTAGTCACGGCCCCGCAGGTGACGACCGAGGCCAGAGACGATCATCACCGGTTGCCAGTGCCGCCGGTAGATCCACACTCGTCGCCACCAGGCCAGCAGCCGCCAGCCCACCAGGCGCAGGAACGAGGCCCGATCGACCAGCCGCCACGTGGTGAGAGCGACGGGCACCAGGACGAGAAGCGCGACACCCCATTGCCAGCCGTACAGCCAGCTCAGCGCGCCGGGAGCGACGGCGGCGGGTGAGGCGATCGGGTAGCGCCACAGCAGCCGCACGGCACCGGCTAGGAGCCGCCAGGTGAAGATGACGATGGTGACGATGGCGGGGGTCTTGAGGACGGCCGGGCGGAACACCACAGCCGTGTCGGGGGTCGTGGTGACGAGGTGTTGTGCCTCGTCACCGGGCAGTTTTTTGAACATAGGCTTGAGCCCTCTCTTGATTCGCTGTCTGGGGAGACGAGGGGCCGCCGGAATGCCAGTTCCAGCGGCCCCGCTTACGTGTCAGGCCGCTTTGCCCTGGTCGGACTCGTTGGCCGGGGTGGTGAACTTGCTCTCGACCGAGCGGGCGAACTGGTCGGCCTCGTGGGCGAGCTGGCGGGCGAACTCGACGTCGGAGGCCGTCACGAGGTCACCAGCCGAGGTGGTGACCAGGAGCGAGACGGCGCCGAAGTCGAGCGCCAGGACCGGGGTCCGGGCCGGGTAAGGGTGGTTGGTGGCACGGGCGCCACGGCCGGTGTTGAGAGTGATGGTGCTGATGCGGTGAGTCCTGCGACGCGTCATCAGGCGACGTCCTTTCCAGCGGTGGAGGTGTGCTTGGCGGAGGCGGGGGCGACGGGACCGGTGCGCGGGGCGCGCATCTCGCGGACCTTGATGGAGTAGGCGAGACGTCCGGCGCCGTTGACGTACGGGGTGGCGGTGACGTGGTCGAACTCGACCGGGGTGAAGGGCAGGTTCGGCATGGGGGCCGGCGGAACGGGCTGGACCGGAGAGAGGATCTTGACGGCCACGGTCTTCTGTCCGGGCTTGACGGTCGGGTCCGCGTCCATGACCGCGACCTGCCAGACGAGTTCTCCGGTGGTCTTGTCGCGGGACTGAACGAACCGGCCGTTGGTGGAGGCGTCGAAGTCCTTGACCGCCTCGACCTCCCCGACGACGTAGCAGCCGTGCGGGAAGACCTGGGCGAAGGTGACGGGGATGGGTCCTTGCAGGGCCATGATGGCACTCCTCTTATCAACTGATAGACACTTAACCTATCAAGTACTTTGAGAATAAGAGAGCCCGCTTGGTAGGTCAAGTACCTAAGCGGGCTCATGGGGTGAGACTGAGCTAACCGATCGGATAGGCGTCTTCCAGCTCATGCCGATCAGCCGGAAGAAGCACTTCCACCACAACGAGGGCATGGCCGGCCGCGTCACGCACTGCCGCGTAGACGCACAGCAGCGGGACGTTCTTCGGCATGCCGAGCCGCTTGACCTCCTCGGTGGTGGGCATGCGCGCGACGATCTGTTCCACGATGTGGTCGAAGCGCACCCCCTTACGCGACTGGAGATGCTCACGAAGTCCCTCGGTCAGCAGGTCAGCGCTGGTCAGGTCGGTACCCTCGGACAACTCCAGCGGCATCCACACCGAGACGATCTCGGTCGGTTCGCCGTTCCGGCTGACCAGGCGACGCCGCAGGAACGCCTTGCTCTTCGGGGTGATGCCCAGCAGGGCCGCGATGCGGTTGGGTACGGCCAGCGCCGCCGCCTCCACCACCTCACCGTCGGAGGCATTTTCGGGACCGGTCAGGTAGGCCTGTCCGGGGCGGGGCTGTTCCATCGAGGTCATCGCCGGGCGACCACGCACGAAGCGGCCCTTGCCCTGCTGAGAGTCGATCCAGCCCTGTTCGCGTAACACGCGCAGTGCGGCGACGACGGTGGGCCGGGAGACACCGAACTCGTTGATGAGCTGGTTCTCACTGGGCAGGAGTGAGCCCGGAGGGTAGTCCCCCGACTCGATGCGCCGTTGAAGTGCCTGAACAAGCTGGGCGTACTTCGGAGGCACGGACTCTAATGACATTACGACCGTCCATCACCCGACAGGTTGTTTGACCAAGTCAGAGCGTAACCTGGCCTCCCCCTGCCTGTCACGTCACCGGAAGGCAAGGGGAGCGAGAGCAAAGAAGGTCCCGGCAGGCAGAGAGAGGGAAGAAGGGCGCCGCGGTTACACGGGTGGGGCCGCATACGCCGTCTCTGCTACCTGCCGGGACGTGATCAGACGCGACGGGGCAGCGGCAACGCTCTTCGGCGCCCTCCGCACCAAAGGACACCACCCCGTCGCGCCCGTCTATCGACCGACGTACTCGGCCAGAACTTGGGCAGCGCCCGCCAGGTCGCTGATCGGGTGGCGCTTCTCGGCCGACTGCCAGGAGTAGAAGGCGCCGCCGTAACCGACGAACACCCACACCGGCAGGCCGACCTGTGGACGCGGGATCATCAGCGCACTGTCGTTGTCGCGCAGTTCGGCCCGCACACCGAGCCGTAGCAACGCGTTCCGCAGTCGAGTGAGGGCATGCGCCTCGTTCTGCTGGCGCTCCTGCTGTAGGCAGGCCGCAGCGGTCTGCATGATCGGATTCATCTCACGTTCCTTTCGACCCGGCCGGTTGCGAGGCAGTCGAGACATTCCTGTTCTCCCTGCGTCTCGGGATCACCACCGCTCTCGCCGACGAGAAGGGCACGGCGCGAGCTGCGCAGCTTGGTTCCACGTCCCCGGCATGTGGGGCAGGGGCGTGTCTCGCTGGTCTCCTCTGGCCGGGTCACCGTCGCCATCTCCTCGAATTTGATCCGCGTTCCCTGCGGCGGAAAGCGGGCTGACGTACCGTGTTGCTTGATGGCAAGTCCACCGGCAATTCGAGAACGACAGGACCCCCAAACGGCCCCCCTGAATCCCCCTCTTGAGCCCCCAGCCGGGAGGAAGGTCCCAGATGCCCGACAACATCCCCAACGTCCAGCTCCGGGCGTGGCGTAACGAGCACCGTCTGACGCGCGCCGAATTGGCCCACCGGATCAACGTGACGCCGGTCGGCATCAGGGAGTCTCTGGCGTGCGATGAGGAGCGTATTCGGCGCTGGGAGGCCGGAGAGGTCAGGTGGCCCCATTCTCCGTACCGGCTCGCCATCACCCAGTTGACCGGACTTCAACCCGAAGACCTGGGATTTCGGCCGAACAGACGCGGGGCCGGCCAGCTCATCGAAGCCACCAGCATCATTCCCATGGACGCTTTGCGAGCCGAGGCCGACCTGTACGGCACCATGGAACTCGCCCAGCAGCTCCAGGCGTCCGACGTCGGAACCGGCACGCTGGAAGCCCTCGCCGAGGCCGTCGATCTGCTCTGCCGCGCCTACCCCGTCGTTTCAGCCGCCACGTTGCGCGACCGGACCCAGAAGCGTCTTGCTCAGGTGAACGGTCTACTGGGCGGACGGATCACCCTCGCCCAGCACCGGGAACTCCTTGTCATCACCGGATGGCTGACGGCCTTGCTCGGGTGCGTTCACTACGACCTGGGAGAGCGCGAGGAAGCCGAGACCGCCCGCCGCGCCGCCTACGAGATGGGCCGCCAGGTCGGACACGGCGAACTCATGGGTTGGGCACATGAGATGTCGGCGTGGTTCGCCCTGGTCGAGGGCCGTTATGAGGACGTGGTCACCTCTGCCCGCATGGGCCAGGCCGTCGCCGGCCAATCCAGCGCTCAGGTTCAGCTCACCCTGCAAGAGGCCCGCGGACTGGCACGAATCGGCGACCGCCGCGAGGCAGATAAGGCTCTAACCCGAGGAGCCGACGCGCTCGCCAAGCTTCCCCTGCCTGGAAATCCTGACCATCACTTCGTGTTCGACCACGCCAAGTGGGTCTTCTACGCCGCCACTGCATACACCTGGCTTGAAGACAACGAGCGTGCCGAAGAGCATGCCCTTGAGACGATCCAGATGCATACCCGTCCGGACGGCACTTCCAACGCCCCTATGCGTGTCGCTGACGCTCACATTGACCTCGGCATCGTCCATGCCCGACGAGGCAACCTAGACGCTGCCGTGGAACAGGGCATGGCCGCTTTTGACATCGAACGCAAGTCCCTAACCGACCTCGTCAATCGAGCCGCAGATCTTGATCGCGTTCTACGTCGGCGTTACCGTCGCGAAGCGCTCGCCGAAGAGTTTCATGAGCGCTACAAAAACGCGCAGAGAGCATTAGCAAACCGAAGACCCGAGCTGCTCGACTAAGGACAAATTAACGCTTTGACAACAAATCGTGCTTAGTGCACTACTTGCAGGCAATGTAAGGCCACGCATGCTCGGGCCTCTTATTTAAATGACTTGCATGTTTCTAGAATCTAATTAAGGGTCGATCTTATGCGGGAATTAACCGTGTACCGATTGACCTAGTAGTCATAAACATTTTATAGGCTCGAAGTTTCATCGCTTTTTTCGACGCCTTCGTCGCTGCCCCGTCGCTAGCTGGCCGACTGTCACACTATTGGAAGGTACCGGTTCAAGCGAAGCAGATACAGGTACACCGAATCGGTCGACCCGCAGATCAGCCCTTCTTCTCACGGCTGCGAGGATGAAACCGAGAATGGCAAAGACGATAAGCCAGATCCACACTGTGTGTCGCAGAGACAAAGCTGTCGCAACAGTAGATTCCCGCAACATAGTGGCACGGACGTCTATTGTCGCCGCATGTTCATCATAGGCATCGGGTTCGCTCACGTCGATGGTGCGCTCTTCGCGCCCCCCTGATATACCTACTGGTTCGGAGGCCGGCGTCGTAGATTCAATGGCGAGAAGGGGATACCTAAGAACGATCTTAGACCCCTCTTTAGGAATAAAAAATACCGTAAGGAATGTACCGATTAAATCTTCGCGTCTCTGGCCCGCCGCCAAATCTACCAATTTAATACTTTCACTGGTCCCATTAACAGCGTCAACAACTTCTGAGCCTTCAACTATGGCTGGTATCGGTATGCGATGTGTGATCGTGACAGGAAACCCAATAGGCGTGGCAGTCTGCGAAAATCTTACGAGGCGAGTAAAAGCTTGAGATCGGGTTTCGCCAAATTGGGAAGGTGCTGGAGCGCTCACCCATCCGCTTCCAAGCAACATGGTGGCTATACTGCTCAACTCCGGCACTCGTGCTGGGAGTTCAATACTAATCGTTTCGGTACCGGACCATACGGAGCAGGCATTATGACAAGTTAGAAAACTTGTATAAGTGACGCCGATGTGGATTTTACCAGGCTCGCGCCCACTGCCCGTGCGATGATCGTTTACTATGACATAGAGGCAGACGACAAGGGAGAAAAGGGAGAAAAGGGAAATAATACATATCCGTAAGACAGGATACCGAACCCAAAAAACCCTGTATTTACCTACCGAACGGCGCCAAGGGTCGTGATTTTTATCTACTTTGACGCCCGCCCGAGAAGGGGGTTCTCCTCCCGGCCCTGCTGATGGAAAGCCGTAACCCATTGAACCTCCACACGCATGACTGATGTGATAATCCAAGTATGGATCCGAGAACAGTTGCCCGTGTGGGTTTCGGTTAGAAAGCTTCAATATCCAGGGTTACGGCGACCGGAAGTTCAACGCCGGTGCTGCCGAATTGTTCTTATGGGTATCAAGCGGCGGCGCTGCGCGCCGCCGTGCGGCCCGCGCTTGCGGGCCGCACGCTGCGCGTGCGGCCTGGGGGCCGTTCTCGCGCGCGGCCCGCCACTCGGGCCGCACACAGCATCAGCCATCTCCCAGCCGTACTCGTTCCATGACATCGATCACGTAGTGCACGACGTCATCAACACGATTCGTGCCGCCGAAGATCATGGGGTCGACGCCCAACGTGGGATCAAACCGCGCTGCGTGGATTACGACCGGCAGGTTGATACCTCTCGCGCGGAAGTCGTGGAGCATCTTGATCCCAGCCTGACCATCCATCCCTCTATGGATGTCGCTGATCACGAGGTCATACGCATTTCGATCGAGGTGCGCCAAAGCCTCATCCGTTGAAGTGACCTCGTCTACCACCATGCCCAGCTGCCTGAACAGTGCGGTCAGATATGAATTACCCCCTGGAAGATCATCCACCCAAAGTATCCGGCCACCCTTGAGATACACGGCCGCGTGGTCCAGCCTTCGGATAACTGCCTGACGATCTGCGCGGCTGACCAGCGGCTCTGTCTCCTCCTGACCGCTGCTTTCGACGGCCTTGGTCAGCAGTCGCTCAACCTCCGTGAACTCGACCTCGACAACACCTAACGCCCCGATCCTTGTCATTCGCGGTAGGGCATCTCTGAGTGGTTTCCGTAAGCCCAAATACACCACGAAGGCAAAAACCACCCAGAGCACAGCGGGAACCGTATCGATCAGCTTGCCCCACAACGCTTCGGACACAAGACCTCCAAAAACTCGACACTGCCCATTCCCTCCGAGGGATAGCACCCAAAATAGGGGATGTATTGAGTAACTGGGATCCGTTACAACACTGTGCCTCCGGCGGGGACACTCCGACTCCGGGATGATCGCCAGGAGTAAAAGCCGGGGTCGTGGATGGCTAAGGCCGACTCTTCCCGTCACCATCGCCCCGGGACAAGCCAAGCAGGCCGGGGCCGGGGGCAAGGTCGTTCGTCCAGTAGGGCGCTCCATCTTGACCTCGGCCTCGGCCCGCTCCCCGGGCGGTAGGACGACGGCGACGGGAAGAGCCAGCGGGGAGAGGTGTGTTCGTCCGCATGGGATTTCTAACCCAAATTCAGCATTGGAGCCAGCAGCCCGGTCAGCTTCTTCGCGGCTTCCTCTTAGTCGTCGTCAGGGAAAGGGCATAACGCCGTCAACAGGTAAACGACCATGCGTGCAGAAAGATTCTGAGTTTTCTCCTAATGACTCATGCAGCTCAATTCCCGTATCAAGTACTTGCCGGGGTGCGGGCAAAGCAAAGTCAACCAAATCTCACTGAATCCGTCAATTAACCCAAACCATACCTAAACGGCATTGGCTGTCGCGAGTGAAAACATGGAGAACCTCGCATGCTTAACGATACACATACATAGCGACGCGAATACTGACTTTTCGGACACGTTCCATATTCGGAGAGATCGCACCCTGACCGTCCGACGGCAATGCTCCAGTTTAAGATCAAGACGTCTGAGGCCCTGCAAGGCGGTGAGCTGGGAGGATGGCTTTATCGGCAAGCACAGACCCTAGTAAGACCATCCAAAAATTGGCGATCATCAGGCAAGATCAAAAATTCTAGCTTGTAAAGGTATGGTCTTTTTGTGACCTACAGGTTACGGTAAGTCGGGAAATATTTTCAGCGATACGGAGAATGTAATGGCCACATTCCTTGCAAGATCATTTTCAACTTCAGTTGCCCTAGTTACTGCTATTGCACTTATTCCTGGAACGGCCAATGCAATTTCGGTCAAGGAGTGCGGCTCCTGGTGGCCCAGCCAAGGATCTATGGGTGTTCACAAATATAACGGAAATCTCGAGATCGGAGTCGAATTCACATTCTCCGAAAAAGAGATTGAATCGCTTCGATGCACTAGAGCTCGGGGCATAGAGGTGGATTTCGTCGTCGAGAATGTCGTACAGAAATACGGGGATAAGGAATATTACTCGGATCTGCCGAAGGCGTATGCGGATACAGAGTTTGACGATCCTTATTCGACTCGCGTTCTGACCATAGGATCAGCCGACCCTGGAGCGATAAAAGCAGATGTGCCGTATTATGTAAATATACACTTGAACAAATATGTTCGCCTCATAGACAAAACGCCCACAGTATATCTAAACTTCCAGCGAGGTCATTGGGCCAGCAAATTTAACCCGAAAGAGGCTCCAGCGTGCGCGAGGGGTAGATGGAAAGATCCAAAATGGTGCATCTTTGCTACTGAAACCATTCTCATGAGCAAGAATGGTCTACAGCCCTTCAATACCGGAAATAGTAATAATTTTAGCGAAATTCGTAGCTGGTAAGCAGGGGTGGCGAACCGCACATGACTCGGATTCGCCACGACCCTCAACGGATCGACCGGGCGGGCTCTTGACATCGACGCTGATGTGATCGTTTACATGCCCTCGTCTATCCGCAGTTCCTTGCCTCCGGCGGGGGCACTTCGGCTCCGGGATGATCGACGTTGCACCACGAAGACCGTAGGTGGTTGAGGTAGAAGCCGAATCTTCCCGTCTGCCACGTCCCAGGCAAGCCCAACATCTCGACTCCTCCGGATCAAGGCCGTCTGTGACCGTTGGCATCCCATGACCGAGGAACGTCTATCGGCCGGCGTACACGCGAAGACGGCCTTGACCCTCCGTCCCCGAGCTGTTGCCCCTCCGGGGTGGGACGAGGCAGACGGGAAGATCCGGTGGAGGAGGCGTGTGCGTCCGCACGAGGTTCTCAGGCCGTGCCCGTTGCGTGCCCGTCAGTAGAGGGAGCAAGGGGAACTCACAGGGAATCACGGGCAACCGAAGCACTCCCCCGCAGGTCAACGTCTCCCCAGCTCAGCGACCAGGTGTGTTAGAGACTTCCCAAGCTGACAGCGCGGGTTCGATTCCCGTCACCCGCTCCACACTTCAAGGTCCAGGTCACGGATGATTTTCGAACCTGGGCTTTGATCTTCCCCAGAGCCCAACGATCACCTGTTCCTGTTACGTGCCCGATGGCTTCGGCACTTCTTCGCCAGCTCAGCTCGCCTCACGCAACGGCTGGAACTGCACACTGAGCCGCATCTCCAGCGCCTCCGCAAGTCTCTCCAACATCGGGATCGTCGGCATCGTCCCGCCTGCCTCGAACCGTGCCACCGCGGGCTGCTTCAGCCCAGTGCGCTCGGCCAGTTGGGCCTGAGTCAGCCCGAGCTGTTCGCGGCGCAGCCGTACCGCCTCACCAAGCTCGAAACGGATCCGCGCCGCCTCGTATGCAGCCCCCGCGCCGGGACGACTCATGATTTCTTCTCGCTTGTCAGCCCACGTCTTGCGCTCGCCCATTTCGCTCACTCCTCATCTGCCGTGTGAGCCTCAGCAATACATCGCTGCATGGCTCGCCATGCACGCTCGACCTCGGCAGTCTCACGCATCCGCTGCTTACGGAAGACCGTCAGTAGAATGATCCGCCTGCCCGGTGCGATCCAGTAGCTGACGCGCACCGCCTCTCGCTCAAGGTGAAAACGCAACTCACGCATCTTGCCGCGCAGCTGCCGGGTGTAGGGCTCATCAAGCAGGACACCCCGCTCGGCCAGCAGGTCGACATAGAACGCCGCCGTCTCCTGACCTTCTTGATCAAGCGTGTCGAACCACGTGTCCACCTCTGGCTTCAGCTCCACCTCTCCCCAAGTCATAACACGGACGTTATACATCAGGCAAGGGTCGCGCTCCCGGATCACGCAAACTCACAAGGAACCAAGTGCTCCAGGCGGACAACCAACCCGAATCCGTCCCCCGGGACTGTACAAACAACGGCTCTGTCTCGTATTCGGTGGTGACGGAAGGTGCCGATAGGTCACGCTGAGTCGTGCGTGATGTCGACGAGCTTGTGCATACGATGTTTTCGGGCTTATCGCCGCTGGTCATTGAAGACGTCGCAGACGAGGGCGAGCAGATCCGGGTGTGGGCGCGGACCCCAGACGGATCAGTCACTTGCCCGGCCTGCGGAGCCGAGGCGGCGCGGGTGCACGGCTATTGCGAGCGGAGCGTGGCCGACATCCCGGTCGATGCCCGCCGCGTTGTG
This sequence comes from Streptosporangium sp. NPDC023615, assembly GCF_040640155.1. Classification (NCBI taxonomy): domain Bacteria; kingdom Bacillati; phylum Actinomycetota; class Actinomycetes; order Streptosporangiales; family Streptosporangiaceae; genus Streptosporangium; species Streptosporangium sp. NPDC023615. Next base: position 704 of record NZ_JBFABE010000031.1, on the reverse strand, counting down.
GTGCTGGTGCGGATTCGCCGTCTCATCTGCCCCACGCCCGGCTGCCACCAAACCTTCCGCGAACAGCTTCCCGGTGTGCTGGAGCGCTACCAGCGGCGCACTCCGCGCCTGACCTCGCAGATCGGCGTGGTGGTCCGTGAACTGGCCGGCCGTGCCGGCGCTCGCGCCTTATCCGCGCCGGCCGTGCACCTGTCCCGGCATACCGCCTTGCGCATCCTGCTGCGCCTGCCGCTACCTCAGCCGCGGGTACCTCGAGTGCTGGGAGTAGACGACTTCGCCCTGCGCCGGCGCCACCGCTACGCCACCGTGCTCATCGACGCCGAAACGCGCGAGCGCATCGACGTCCTACCCGGCCGCACCGCCGATGTCCTGGCGGCCTGGCTGCAGGCCCATCCCGGAGTGCAGATCGTGTGCCGGGACGGCTCCGCCACCTACGCCGAAGCGATCCGCCGCGCCCTGCCAGAGGCCATCCAGGTCGCCGACCGCCGGCACCTATGGCACAACTTCAGCGAGGCCGTCCTGAGAGAAGTCGCCGGACACAGCGCCTGCTGGGCCAAGACCGGACCGCCGCTGCAGGACGGCAAACGCGCCCAGACCACCCGTGAGCGCCGGCACCAGATCCACGACCTCCTCGGCAAAGGCGTCGGCCGGGTCGCGTCCTCGGAGCGGTGTAAAAGGCTCGACGAGGTAGGTGCCGCGGGCTG
>NZ_JBFABE010000030.1:0-84924 GCF_040640155.1 Streptosporangium sp. NPDC023615 | reverse complement strand
AGGAGAGGGGGATCGTGAGGAACGAGCGATCCCCCTCGACGAGGGAAGGAGCCGGGTCCCAGCGGGCTCACCGCGACGCGCAGCGTCGCCATGAGCACAGACTCACCGCGACGCGCAGCGTCGCCATGACACTGTATGGTTGTGAGATTGTGTGCGCTCGTAACGCCTTCCGCTAGGGCGGGTGAGGGGGAGCGCACCTTTTCCGCTCCCGAGATCCCTAGGAGATCCACCATGTCCGAAGTGGTAATCAAGACCGAGCTCCGCGACACGTTCGGAAAAGGCGCCGCGCGCAAGATCCGCCGCGAGAGCAAGGTACCCGTCGTCCTGTACGGACATGGCACCGAGCCCCAGCACCTGTCGCTGCCCGGCCACGACCTGCTGCTCGCCCTGCGTACGCCGAACGTGCTGATCCGCCTCGAGGGCGCGGTCACCGAGCTCGCGCTGCCCAAGGGCGTCCAGCGTGACCCGATCAGGGGCTTCCTGGAGCACGTGGACCTCATCCTGGTCCGGCGTGGCGAGAAGGTCACCGTCGAGATCCCGGTCACCGTGGTGGGCGAGGTCGCCGACGGCATCCTCGACCAGCAGCTCGTCTCCGTCTCCGTCGAGACCGAGGCCACGCACATCCCCGAGGGCGTCGAGGTCGACGTCGAGGGCCTGGAGGTCGGCACCCAGATCACCGCCGCCGAGCTGAAGCTGCCCGAGGGCACGACCCTGGCCGCCGACCCCGAGGCGCTGGTCCTGATCGTGGCCCCGACCCCGGTCGCCGAGCCGGAGCCCGACGCCGAGACCGCCACCTCCGAGGCCGCCCCGGCCGCCGGGGGCGACGCCAACGAGAACGCCGAGTAGCCTTCTACGGCAAACCCGCCAGACCTGTCAGGGCGGCTCGCGCGCGAGCCGCCCTGACGCGCGTATGAAAGGGATCGTCATCGTGGACCGCTGGTTGGTCGTGGGTTTGGGGAACCCCGGGCCGGAGTACGCCGGAAACCGCCACAACGCGGGGTTCATGGTGCTGGACGAACTCGCGGCGCGAGCCGGCGGGCGGTTCAAGGCGCACAGGTCGCGGGCCGAGGTGCTGGAGGGCCGCCTGGCGGGAGCCCCCGCCGTGCTGGCCAAGCCGCTCTCCTTCATGAACCTCTCCGGCGGGCCGACCAAGGCCCTGCTGGACTTCTACAAGGTCGAGCCGGCCCGCGTGGTCGTGGTCCACGACGAGCTGGACGTCCCCTACGGCGCGCTGAGGGCCAAGCTCGGCGGTGGCGACAACGGCCACAACGGGCTCAAGTCGATCACCAAGTCCCTGGCGACCAAGGAGTACCTGCGGGTGCGGTTCGGCATCGGCCGCCCGCCGGGCCGGATGGACACCGCCTCCTACGTCCTGCGCGACTTCGCCACGGCCGAGCGCAAGGATCTGGCGTTCCTGGTCGACCGCGCGGCCGACGTGGTGGAGTCGCTGATCAAGGTCGGCCTGGAGCAGACCCAGAACGCCTTCCACGGCATCGACCTGAGCGTCTCCGGCCCGCCCCGCTAGACGTCAGGGGTAGGCGCCCGGTCGGACGATCATGATGACGACGACGATCGCCCACAGCAGGTTGTAGATCCCGGCGAGCATGCTCAGGGTCCGCAGCCGCCCGCCGTCGCCGGGGGCGGCCAGGGCGTCGCGCTGGCGCGGGTAGATCTGCAGGGCCAGCAGCCCGCCCGCGCCGGCGGTGAGGATCATGGAGACGTTGACCCAGATCTCGCCCATCCGGCCCTGGACGAGGGCGAGGGCGATCCCCACGACGGGGACGACGACGCCGAGGACGCCGTACACGCGGGTGATGCGGTGCAGCGCGACGGCCACGGCCCGGCTGCGGTCCTCGGAAGAGGTCTCCGGGGGGTCCGGCGGCGGGCCGGTGCCCGTGCCCGCCCCGGCCGTGTTCACCGTGACGCCCGCCGCGACCGGGACGTAGCGGGGGAACAGGCTCGCCGCGACGGCCGAGCCCCCCACGAACACAATGCCGGCCAGTACGTGGATCGACAGCAGCAGACCTTCCACGGGCTCTCCCCTCAGACCTTCAGGCAACCTGAAGCCTAGCAGTGCTTTCAGTCAGCCTGAAGGTGGGGAGGGTGTCGTGGCGGGACGCCGGGCGCCCCGCCGGTGTCCGGCGGCGTCCCGCGCCGCGGTTCAGGACCGCGAGGGATCCCCGAACGCGGCGCGCACGGTGTCGGCGATCCGGCGCTGGACCGGGTCGGCGTCCGGGCCGAACAGCACCTCGTCGACCTCGGACACGGCCGTCATCGCCGCCCGCATCAGGCGCCTGCCCTCGGGCGTGAGCTCGATCGCCGAGGCCGACCCGGCGCGGGCGGTGGTGTCACGGACGAGCCCGGCGGCCGACAGCGCCTTCACCGCCGTGTGGACGCTCTGGACGGTGATCCCGGACATCCGCGCCAGGTCGCTGAAAGACGCCCCCGGCACCGAGGAGATGTGGCCCAGCAGGCCGAGCCGGCTGACCGTCAGCCCGAGCGGCGCCAGGGCGGCGCCGAGCTCGGACCCGATCCGGTGCGCCAGCGTGAGCAGCACGATGGAAGGGCTGGTCACCGGCGGCCCCGAGGGGACGTTCTCGATCGTCACCCGCCAAGTCTCCCCCCAGGGCGACACCTCGCGTCGCGGCGAGGCCGCTCGAAGCGCCCAACGGGATGATCTTCCCGCGCCCCGGTCCCTCGCCGCGGCGGTCGCGGGGGACGTAGGGGTCCGTGCCGGACCGTGAACAAGAACCGGGGGTTCGCCGAACCACGGGTGGCCGACACAACCGATTGAGAGACCGGCGTTCATGACAGCTCCCCCCCAAGACTCGGCACCCCCCGGCGAGGACACCGACGCGCAGGTGCTGGAGGCGTCGCTGCGTCATCCCGACCGCTTCGGTGCCGTCTTCGACCGCTACTTCGCGCACATCCACCGCTACGTCCACCTGCGTCTGGGCGAGGCGGCCGCGGACGACCTCGCGGCGGAGACCTTTCTGCGCGCCTTCCGCGACCGGGCCCGCTTCGACCTCACCCGCGCCAGCGCCCGCCCCTGGCTGTACGGCATCGCCTCCAACCTGGTCGCCGAGCATCGTCGCGGCGAGGCGCGCAGGTATCGGGCGCTGGCCAGGAGCGCCACCGCCACGGAGATCGCCGGTCACGACGAGCGCGTGGCGCAACGGGTCTCCGCGGCGGTCATGCGGCCCCGGCTCGCCGCAGGCCTCGCCCGGCTCTCGGCCGGGGACAGGGAGGTCCTGCTGCTGGTCGCCTGCGCCCAGCTCGGCTACGAGGAGGTCGCCGAGGCCCTCGGCATACCCCGGGGAACGGTGGGGTCGCGTCTCAACCGCGCCCGCAGGAAGCTCCGCACGATCATCGGCCCCGTCGAGGAGGAACTGTGACGAACGAATTCGAAGCGATCAAGAGCCACCACGACGGCCTGCCCGGACCCGCGCCCGAGGCGATCGCGCGCGCACGCGCGCTGCTGGCCGGGGAGGTCGAGGCCGAGCGGGCCGGCAGCGGCCACCGCCGGCCGGCCCGCTCGCCCCGGCGACCGCTTTCCGCCTTCCCCGGCGGCAGGTGGGCGATGAGGGCCGGCGTGGCCGCGGGCCTCGCGGTCGCGGTGACCGCGGGACTGATCCTGGTGCGCGGTGATCGGGACCTCGCGCCGTTCGGGACGCCCCCGGCCGGCGCCGCCGAGCTGCTCCGGCACGCGGCCTTTGTCGCGGCGCGGGAGGACGTGCGGCCCGGACCGGGGCGGTTCCTCTACATCGACCAGAAGAACGTCACGTACGCCAGCGGCTCCGAGGGCGAGTACACCCAGGACGTGCGCCGTGAGATCTGGATGCCGGCCGGCGATCCCGCCAGGGCCCTGACGCGCTCGACGTACGGGCGGACACGCGTCGTCAGCGGACGTGACCCGGAGCACGTGCAGTCCCCCGGAACGGTGGAGTACCGGCGCGCGGGGCAGTGCCACGAGGGCTCCCCGGGCCTTCCTCCCGGGGCCGCCGACCTTCCCGCCGACCCCGATCGGGCTCTGGCGACGATCCGCCGGGACGCGGAGGCGTTCGTCCGGGCGGACCGGCGCAGGCGAGGAGAGGACGACCTGGACCGCAACGAGATCGCCATGCGGGTCGAGAAGGCCGTCGGGAGCCGGTTGTTCACGCTGGCGCAGAACCCGCTCACCCCCTCCCGCACCAGGGCCACGGTCTTCGCCGCGCTGTCCCGGATGACGACCGCGACCGTCGTTCCGGACCTCACCGACCCCGCCGGGCGACACGGCGTGGGCGCCTCGCTCAAGTACGAGACCCCCGACGGCTGGGAACGCGGGGAGCTCATCTTCGAGCCGGGCACGTACCGGTTCCTCGGCTACCGGAGCTGGATCGGGCAGCGGGAGGGCGGGCGGGTCAGGGAGATCGAGAGCAGCAGCATGGCGGTGACGGCGGTGAAGGTCGTCGACTCCATGCCCGAGGTTCCCAAGGACGCCGGCGAGCCGATGTTCTGCTGACGCGGTCATCGCGCCGCGGGCCCGTGGGGTGACCTTTCGTGATCGGCGGGAGAGCCCCCGACCGGGCCCTCTCGCCGGGGCGGCGGGACCGGCCGGGCTAGCCGGGCGGGGTGAAGGCCATCAGGTTCTGGAGGAGTTCGGCCTGCTCCACCGCGTCGTCCAGGGCGTGGTGGGTGTGCGGGCGGCCGGAGCGCAGGTGGGCGGGCATCTGGCGCTTGGTGGCCCAGCCGATCGGCACGCCCGCCTTGGCCGCGTACAGCGTCTTGAGGTCGATGCAGCGCGAGTGCCCGAACGGCGAGGCGCCGGTGAAGCGCATGAAGTACCAGTACATCCACATCCAGTCGTAGGAGAGCGGGTAGGCCGCCAGCACCGGCGAGCCGTTCCCGCTCGCCTCGCGGATCCACCCGGCGGCCTCCCGCATCGCCTCGGCCGGGTCGCGGCCCTCGCGGACCAGCAGGTCGCGGTCCAGCCCGCTCACGGCGAGCGCCTCGGGGACGTGGTCGTCGCTGATCGGCCGCAGCTCCGCGTAGAAGGTGCGGCCTCGCGGGTCCACGGGCTCGAAGACCCTGCCGGTCATCCTCCCGGCCACCGCCATGCCGAAACTGATCATCGAGTACGGCCCGGGAATCGGGCCATCGGCCTCTATGTCTACAGAGATGTACGTTTCCGTCTTCAACCCTCGGGCCTTTCCAGCCGCCGATAGCATTCCATGACTGTCTGTCCGTGAACGGTTACGCAGGGGGAGCGTGTGCGCGACGTGACCGCGGTCCCGGCGGCGCCCAGGGCGACGACGGGCGGGATGCCCGCCGGGCGCAGGCGCGAGCCGGACTGGATGCGGGGGCACCGGGCGATGGCCTTCGTCGCCGACACCGTCTGCGCCGCCCTGGCCGGGGCGCTCGCGCTGATCCTCCGATTCGGCGAGGTTACCGCCTACGTCTTCCCGTACGTCGTGCTGAGCACGGCCCTGCCCGCGGTCTGGGTCTGCGTGGTGGCGCTGAACCGCGCCTACGAGGCCCGCCTGGTCGGCCTGGGCTCGGAGGAGTTCCAGCGGATCCTGCAGTGCGGCCTCATGCTCACCGCCGCCCTCGCCGTCGTCGCCTACCTGACCAAGACCGAGGTGGCCCGCGGGTACGTGGTGCTGGCGCTGCCGCTGACCACGCTGCTCACCCTCCTGGCGCGGTACGCGCTGCGCCGCCGCCTGCACCGCAGGCGGGCGCGGGGCGGCTGCATGCGCCGCGTCGTGGCGGCGGGCCACCGGGTGGCCGTCGCCGAGCTGGTCCGCCGGTTCCGCCGGGAGCGCTACCACGGCCTGGAGATCATCGGCGTGTGCGTCCCCTCGGGCGGGACGCGGCAGGTGGAGGGCGTCCCGGTGCTCGGCGACCTCTCCGACGTCGCGCTCGCGGCGGTGCGGGTCCGCGCCGACACCGTGGCCGTGCTCGCCTGCCCGGAGATGGACGGCACGGCGCTGCGCCGGCTGGCCTGGAGGCTGGAGGAGAGCGACACCGACCTGGTCGTCGCCCCCGCCCTGATGGAGGTGGCCGGGCCGCGGATCACCATCCGCCCGGCGGCCGGGCTGCCGCTGCTGCACGTGGACCACCCCGAGCTGTCGGGGCTGCGGCGGCTGCTCAAGAACCTGTTCGACCGGCTCGGCGCCGCGCTGCTGCTCGTGCTGCTCCTGCCGCTCCTGGTGGGCCTGGCCGTCGCGGTGCGGGCCTCGGGGCCGGGGCCGGTGCTCTTCCGGCAGCGCCGGGTGGGACGCGACGGCACCGAGTTCACGATCTACAAGTTCCGGACGATGCGCGCCGACGCGGAGCACCGGAGGATCACCCTGTCCAGCGACGGTCCGGGCATGCTCTTCAAGATCCGTAACGACCCCCGGGTGACCCCGCTGGGCGCCAGGCTGCGCCGCCGCTCCCTGGACGAGCTGCCCCAGCTGATCAACGTCGTGCTGGGCGAGATGTCGCTCGTGGGCCCCCGGCCGCCGCTGCCCGAGGAGGTGGCCCGGTACGGGGACGACGTCCGCCGCCGCCTGCTGGTCAAGCCGGGGATGACCGGCCTGTGGCAGGTGAGCGGTCGCTCGGACCTTTCGTGGGAGGAATCGGTACGGTTGGACCTGCGTTACGTGGAGAGCTGGTCCCTCATGCTGGACCTGCAGATCCTGTGGAAGACCTGGTCGGCCGTCGTGCGAGGAGCTGGAGCATACTGATGACCGTTCGCGACGATCACGCACTCGCCGCCGAGCTGGCGACCGACGCGGGCGGGAGACTGGCCGCCCTGCGCGCCGGACGCGGCTTCGCCGACCCCTCCGCGCTGCGCAAGGAGGGCGACACCGCCTCCCACCTGTTCCTGATGGAGGCCCTGTCCCGGCTGCGCCCGGACGACAGCGTGCTGTCGGAGGAGGCGACGAGCGAGGAGCGGCTCGACCCGCGCCGGCTCCGCGCCGACCGGGTCTGGATCGTCGACCCGCTCGACGGCACCCGGGAGTTCGCCGAGGAGGGCCGCGAGGACTGGGCGGTCCACGTCGCGCTCTGGGAACGCGGCACGCTGACGGCCGGGGCCGTCGCGCTGCCCGCCCAGGGCCGCACGCTCTCGACGCTCGAACCCCCGGTGACGCCCGCCCCGCGGCCCGGCGCCCGGCCGAGGATCGCGGTCAGCCGGACCCGGCCGCCGGAGTTCGTCCGCGCCCTCGCCGAGCTCGCCGGGGCCGACCTGGTGCCGATCGGCTCGGCCGGCGCCAAGATCTCCGCGGTGCTCACCGGTCAGGTCGAGGCGTACGTGCACGCCGGGGGCCAGTACGAGTGGGACTCGGCCGCGCCCGTCGCGGTGGCCCTGGCCTCGGGCGCCCACGCGAGCAGGATCGACGGCTCGCCGCTGGCCTACAACCAGCCCGACCCCTCGCTGCCGGATATCCTGGTATCCCTACCGGGACTGGCGCCAACGTTGCTCGCCGGAATCCGGGATCTGCACCGCTAATCCCCGCTAGGAGAGACAGATGCTTCAGCGCGACTACACCACGTCGCAGCTCGACGTTCTCGAGGCAGAGGCCATCCACATCATGCGCGAGGTCGCGGCCGAGTTCGAGCGTCCCTGTCTGCTCTTCTCCGGGGGCAAGGACTCCATCGTCATGCTCCGCATCGCGGAGAAGGCGTTCTGGCCCGCGCCGATCCCCTTCCCGCTGATGCACGTCGACACCGGCCACAACTTCACCGAGGTCATTGAGTTCCGCGACCGCCGCGCCGCCGAGCTGGGCGCGCGCCTGGTCGTCGCGAGCGTCCAGGACTCCATCGACGCCGGCCGCGTCGTCGAGGAGACCGGCCGCAGGGCCTCGCGCAACCGCCTGCAGACCACCACGCTGCTGGACGCGATCGAGGAGAACGAGTACGACGCGGTGTTCGGCGGCGCCCGCCGCGACGAGGAGAAGGCCCGCGCCAAGGAACGGGTGTTCTCCTTCCGCGACGACTTCGGCCAGTGGGACCCGAAGAACCAGCGCCCCGAGCTCTGGAACCTCTACAACGCCAGGATCCGCAAGGGCGAGCACATCCGGGTCTTCCCGCTGTCCAACTGGACCGAGCTCGACATCTGGGACTACATCCGCCGCGAGGGCATCGAGATCCCCTCGATCTACTACGCCCACACCCGCAAGGTCTTCGAGCGCGACGGCATGCTGCTGGCCGACAGCGAGTTCATCACCCGCGACGAGGACGAGCCGCTGGTGGAGATGACGGTCCGCTACCGCACGGTCGGCGACGTGACCTGCACCGGCGCGGTCCAGTCGGGGGCCGCGACGGTCGAGGAGATCATCGACGAGATCGCGGTGACCCGGATCACCGAGCGCGGCGCCACCCGCGCCGACGACCGCGCCTCCGAGGCCTCCATGGAGGACCGCAAGCGAGAGGGCTACTTCTGATGCCCCCGCGCACGCGGGCGGCCCTCTCCGGAGCGGCCCGCCCCCTCCCCGGCGAGGGCGCGTCCCCGCACGCGTCCGGCGGCCGGCTCCTGACCCCTGAAACGGAAGAACGACACCTCACGAGGAGGGACGGCGCCGCCCGTCGGGTCACCGACGGTCTCCTGCCGAGAATCTGATGGACATCCTTCGTTTTGCCACGGCGGGAAGCGTCGACGACGGAAAGTCGACGCTCATCGGGCGGCTGCTCTTCGACTCCAAGGCGATCTTCGAGGACCAGCTCGAGGCGGTCGAGCGCACCTCCCGTGACCGCGGAACCGAGTACACCGACCTGTCGCTGCTCACCGACGGCCTGCGGGCCGAGCGGGAGCAGGGCATCACCATCGACGTGGCCTACCGCTACTTCGCCACCCCCCGGCGGAAGTTCATCATCGCCGACACCCCCGGCCACATTCAGTACACCCGCAACATGGTCACCGGCGCCTCCACCGCCGACCTGGCCATCGTCCTGATCGACGCCCGCAAGGGCGTGCTGGAGCAGTCGCGCCGGCACGCCTTCCTGACCACCCTGCTGCGGGTGCCGCACCTGGTGCTGGCCGTCAACAAGATGGACCTGGTCGACTACTCCCAGGAGAGGTTCGAGCAGATCCGCGAGGAGTTCACCGCGTTCGCCTCCAAGCTGAACGCGCCGGACCTCACGTTCATCCCGATCTCGGCGCTGCACGGCGACAACGTGGTGGCGCGCTCGGAGAACACGCCCTGGTACAACGGCTCCTCCCTGCTGCACCACCTGGAGCACGTGCACATCGCCTCCGACCGCAACCTGGTCGACGTGCGCTTCCCGGTGCAGTACGTCATCCGCCCGCAGCGGGCCACCGACCCGTCCCTGCACGACTACCGCGGCTACGCCGGGCAGGTCGCGGGCGGCGTGCTCAAGCCGGGGGACGAGGTCATGCACCTGCCCTCGGGGCTGACCACCCGCATCGCGTCGATCGACACCTTCGACGGGCCGATCGAGGAGGCGTTCCCGCCGATGTCGGTGACCCTCCGGCTGGAGGACGACATCGACATCTCGCGCGGCGACATGATCTGCCGTCCCAACAACCAGCCGAACGCCTCGCAGGAGCTGGAGGCGATGATCTGCTGGATGGCCGACACGGTCAAGCTGGCCCCGCGCTCCAAGCTGATCGTCAAGCACACCACCCGCAGTGCGCGTGCCCTGGTCAAGGAGCTGCACTACCGGCTGGACGTCAACACCCTGCACCGGGACGAGACGGCCGGATCGCTCGGGCTCAACGAGATCGGGCGCGTCTCGCTCCGGGTGACCCAGCCCCTGTTCGTGGACGACTACGCCCGCAACCGCCTCACCGGAGGCTTCATCCTCGTGGACGAGGCCACCAACAACACCGTCGGCGCCGGGATGATCGTCGACGCCAGGTAGACCGCCCGCCCGCGCCCGCGCCGCGCCCCACCCGTACGCCACGGGCCGGGCGCGGCGCGGGCGCGGGCGTTCTGCGTTCCAGGAGGTTCCAGGGCTTTCCACGGCTCTCCACGGCTCTCCACGGCTCTCGGGACGCCCCGGGGTGGATCGGCGCGGCGGACGCGGGCGTCCGCGTCACAGGGCGGATCGGCGCGGGCCGTCGCCGGGGAGGCGTGCCCGCACGCTGGGTAGATCATTTGTCCGTTCTCTGACCCCTCCGTCACGCTACGCGCTAGCCTCGTCGCGTTCCGTATCCGTGGGGTAGGGGTTCGCGCCTGTGTCTGATAGTCCGTCACCCGCCCGGGTGGTCTTCCTCGGTGGTCTCGGCCGTAGCGGGACCACGTTGCTGGAGCGCCTGCTCGGGGAGGTTCCCGGTATCGCGCCGCTCGGCGAGGTCGTCCACCTCTGGGCCAGGAGCGTGCTCGCGGACGAGGCGTGCGGGTGCGGTGCGCCCTTCGGCTCGTGTCCCTTCTGGGAGAAGGTCGGCGAGCGCGCGTTCGGCGGCTGGTCCGCGGAGACGGCCCGGCGGATGATCGAGCTCAGGCCGCGCGTGGACCGCACCCGGCGGATCCCGACCCTGGCCAGGCTGCTGGCCGAGGAGCAGGCGGGCACCGGCAGGTGGCCGGCCTCCGGCACCGCGGAGCTCGTCGAGTACGTCGCCGCCCACCGCCGCCTGTACGACGCCGCAGGGGAGGTCGCCGACTGCCCGGTCGTGATCGACTCCAGCAAGCACGCCTCCCTGGCCTTCTGCCTGGCGGCGGCCGGGGTCGACGTCCACGTCGTCCACGTGGTCCGCGACCCCCGCGCGGTCGCGCACTCCTGGCGCCGCAGGGTCGCCCGTCCCGAGGACGGACATCTGATGACCCACTGGTCACCGGCCCGCACCTCGCTGCACTGGCTGAGCGAGAACCTCGGGCTGGAGCTGCTGGCCCGCAGGGGCGTCCCGGTCACCCGGGTCCGCTACGAGGACCTGCTCGGCGACCCCGCCGACACCCTCAGGCGCCTGGTCGCCGCGATCGGCGTCCCGTGCCGTCTCGACTTCCTCTCGGGCGGCTGGGCGGAGCTGTCCACGGCGCACACGGCCTCGGGCAACCCGGTGCGCTTCACGGTCGGCCGCACGGAGCTGACCAGGGACGACGGCTGGCGGGCCGCGGCCTCGTCCCGCCGCCTGCGCCTGGTCACCGCACTGACCTGGCCCCTCATGATCAAGTACGGTTACCACAGGAGACTCGCGTGAACACATCGGTGGGTGTCGTCATCCCCACCCGGGGACACCGGCCCGACCAGCTGCGCGCGGCCACGCTCGCCGTGCTCGGCCAGGATCACCCCGGTCCCGTCGAGGTCGTGGTCGTCGTGGACGGCGGCGACCCGGCATGGGTCGCCGACCAGGTGGCCGACCTGCTGGTCGGCAGGGCGCTGACCGCCTCCCCGGAGGGGGCTCCCGCGCGCGGGGTGCGGGTGATGGCCAACCGGCTCACCCCCGGCCTGCCCGGTGCCCGCAACACCGGCATCGCGGCGCTGGCCACCGACCTGATCGCGTTCTGCGACGACGACGACCAGTGGCTCCCGGGCAAGATCACCGCTCAGGTCGCGGCGCTGGAGGCCGAACCGGGGGCGCGCTTCTCCAGCTGCGCCATCGAGATCGAGTACGGTTCGCGCCGCATCCCCCGCCTGGCCGGGACCGGCCGCGTCACCTACCGTCACCTGGTGCGCTCGCGGATGGTGATGGTGCACTCCTCGACGTTCGTGTTCCGGCGCGGTGGCCTCTGGGTGGACGAGAGCGCCCCCGGGGGCCAGAACGAGGACTGGGATCTGGCGCTGCGCGCCGCCGCCCAGCACCCCATCGTGCACGTCGACCGGCCGCTGGTCCGGGTGCGCTGGGGCGGCTCGGCGTACGTGACCCGCTGGGCCGACCGAATCGCCGGGCTGGAGTGGATGCTCGCCCGGCACCCTGATCTGGCCGTGGATCCGCGCGGCGCGGCGCGGGTCTACGGTCAGCTCGCCTTCCACCACGCGGCCCTGGGCCGGAGGCGGGAGGCGGGCCGCTGGGCCTGGCGGGCGTTCACCGCCCGGCACGGCGAGCTCCGGGCTCCCATCGCGCTCGCGGTGGCGGCGGGGCTGCTTCCCGCCCGGGGCCTGCTCAGCGTCCTGCACCACCGGGGACGCGGTATCTGATGGCGCCCCTGACCGAACGCCCGCGCACGACCGTCCGTCTCGACCTCGCGATGACGGCGCCCATGATGATCCCGCCCGCGACGCCGTCGCCTGTCATGCCGTCGCCTGTCATGCCGTCGCCCGTCATGACGTCGCCGGTCCCGGCGCCGTCCGTGTCGGCATCGCTCGTTTCGGCCTGGTCCGTGCCGGCGTCGTCCGTATCGGCGTCGTCCGTGTCGGCGTCGTTCGCGGACGGGCAGGACGTGGGGCGTCCACGGGGCGTCGTGCGCCGCGATCTCCGAGGCGCCCCACCCGCACCGGGCCGGGCCGTGCTCGCCGTCACCCGCCACGCCATGATCCCGATCCCGGCGCCCGCGCCGCCACCGCCCGTCACCGGCCGCCACCCCGCTTCCACCGGGCATCGATCCGGGTCCGCCGACCACCCCGGGTCCGCCGACCACCCCGGGTTCACCGATCGACCCACGTCCGCCGAGCATCCCGCCCCAGGCGATCACCTCGGACCCACGGATCACCGACCCGTGTCCACCGAGCACCGGGCCGCCTCCAGCGGTCACGGTCCGGTGCCCGGCCTGCCCGCCGTCGCCGGGCAGGCCGGGGCACCGGTCGCCCGGCGGAGGGCGGCGCGGGCCGCCTCCCGCCGGCGACGTCGGCCGGACAGGGCCACCCGCAGACGGCTGCGCAGGCGCGTGCACGTGGCCGGGGTGGCGCTCGACCCGATGACCGAGGGTGAGGTCGTCGACCACGTGGTGGCCGCGTTGAAGGACGGCAGGGGCGGCCACCTCGTCACCCCCAACGTCGACATCGGCCGGATCGCCGCCCGCGATCCTCGGGCCCGCGCGCTCGTCGAGGGCGCCGACATCGTCGTCGCGGACGGCATGCCGCTGGTATGGGCGGCCAGGCTGCTCGGCACCCCCGTCCCCGGCCGGGTCACCGGCGCCGACCTGATCTGGTCGCTGTCCGAGGCCGCCGCCTTCTACCGCCACCCGGTGTACCTGCTCGGCGGCCCGAAGGGCGCCCCCGCGCGGGCCGCCCGCGAGCTGGTGGCCCGCCATCCGGCGCTGACGGTCGCCGGGACCCACACCCCGCCGTACGGGTTCGAGGACGACCCCGAGAGCCACGCCCGGGTACGGGACGCCGTGATCGCCGCCGCGCCCCGGCTGGTCTTCGTCGGCCTCGGCTTTCCCAAGCAGGAACGGCTCATCGCCTCCCTCCGCCGTGACCTGCCGGGGACCTGGTTCGTCGGCTGCGGCTCGGCGATCGCCTTCGCCGCGGGCACCGCGCGCCGCGCGCCGCGATGGATGCGCCGTGCGGGCCTGGAGTGGCTCTTCCGGCTGGCGGGGGAACCGGCCAGGCTGTCCCGCCGATACCTGGTCGACGACCTGCCGTACGCGATCCGCCTCCTGGTGGTCTCGCTGGTCCGGGGCCTGTTCTCCTGACCGCCGCCCCCGCGTCGCGGTCCCCGGCCGGGGCGCCGAATGGGCCGTTGGTCCCGGCGGAAGACGAACCCCCGGACGGGCGGTTCTCAGGTGGACGGTCCTCAGATGGGCCGGGACGGACGTGGACGCCGAGGGAAGGCGAGTTCCCTGACCCGGCGGGCGTCCTCCGCGCTCAGCCGGGCGCCGGCCTCGGCGAGGGCGCGGCGCGAGTCCGTCGGCCGGTAGGCCGTACGGGACAGGCCGTGCCAGGTGAAGTCGCCGGCACCCGCCCGGGGGGCGGCCGTGCACGCGCGCCGGACGCGTTCCCGAGCACGGGCTGACCAGGTCAGACCGGCCTGCTCGTACAGGCGGCGGAAACCTGTCAGCGGGTCGAGGGCCAGGTCCTCGTAGCGGGCCAGGGTGATCCGCGGGTGCCGTTCGGCGAGGCGGGTGGCGCTGATCGCGGCCGCCCGCCACAGTGCCGTGGTCGTGACGACGTCGTCCCGCGAGCCGGCGAGCGCGCGCAGCTCCTCCAGGTGCGGGTGATCGCGCATCAGCAGCGGCTGGTCGAACAGGTCGCCGAGGTGGACCGCCCAGCCCAGCCGCTGCCAGCTGCCGACGAACGCCACCGGGTCGCGCAACAGGATGATCACCCGGCATCCAAGCCGGTCGGCGAACCATCCCGCCGAGAAGAGCGCGAACGGGTCGTCCAGCAGCGCCCGGCGCCCGGCCAGCCGCCCCAGTGTGAACGCGCCGCCGTACCGGACCATCCTCGCCAGGTCGTACGGTGAGCGGTTGCGGCGCAACTCGGCCAGGAATCCGTAGCGCAGCGCGACGGTCCGGGTGAAGGCGGGCAGCCAGTCGCGCTCGTTGTCCGGGCAGACGTACTGGAAGCGATGCCCGACCACGGCGTCCAGCACCCCCGGGCAGTGGCCCGGCGGGTGCTCGGGGTTGAGCGGCTCGTTGACGTAGACCAGCTCCCCGCCGGCGACGAGCATCCTGCCCGTCCAACTCGTCCCGCTCCGGGGCAGCCCGGTGACCAGAACGGGGGTCACCGTGTCCACCGCGCCCACCGCGCCCACCGCGCCCACCGCGCCCACCGCGCTTGCCGCGCGCCCCGGCTCGCGGGCGTCTCGGCTCTCCGGGGTCTTCGCACCCTCCGTGCACCGGGCGCGCGGACGTCGCGGTCATGTCGCGGCCCGAAGGGGTGAAGGCCGTACCGGCGGTGGACGTGCCACAGCGGCAGCAGGTTCTTGACCGCCATGCCTCCCGCCCAGCCGAGGGCCGCACCGAGCGAGCCGAGACAGGGGACGAGCAACAGGTCCAGCAGCACCGTCGTCGTGACGGCCGCGACGAGGTACGCGAGGCCGGCGCCGGTGTGCCCTGCGGCGGTCAGCGCCACGTCGGCCGCCCCGCACGCGGTGGCGAGCAGCATGGTCGCGGCCAGCACCAGCGCCACCGGCGCGCCCGAGGCGTACTCCTCGCCGAAGACCGCGCCGAGCAGCCACGGTGCGGACGCCGCGTACCCCAGCCAGATCGGCCAGGTGAGCGCGACCAGCCAGCGGGTGGACGACCGGTACAGCTCGCGGGCGCGTGCCAGGTCGCCTCCGGCCAGGGCGCGCACCAGCCTCGGCTGCGCCGCCTGCGCCAGCCCCTGCCCGGCGAGCTGGCCCACGACCTTGAACCGGGTGGCGGCGGTGTAGACGGCGGCCTCGGCCGGTCCCGCCAGCGAGGCGACGATCACGACGTCCAGCCGCTGGAACACCGCCTGGACCCCGGCCGCCAGCGACCGCGGCCAGGTGTGGCGCCACAGCTCGGACGCGGTGCCCGGCGGGCGTGGGGACGTCCTCGGCAGTCGCCGGCGCAGCCAGAGCCAGGCCAGCGACAGCACCACAGGGTACGGCAGGACCCAGGCCGCGACCAGCGACGGCACCAGGCCGCCGTCGCCGCCGACACCGCCGTCGCCGCCGCTCCGGGCAGCGCCGTCGCCGCTCGTCGCCACCACCGCCGCGACCAGGACGAGCTGGCCCACCGGCTGGAGCACACCGGTCAGCAGCAGCGTCGGCCACATCGTCCCGAACCCGCGGGTCGCGCTCACCACGACGCCCGAGCACGTCACCGCGGGCAACGCCACCGCCAGCACCCGCAGCGCGGGGTCGGAGACGGTCAGGAAGGCCACGGCGCCCACGGCCAGCGAGAGCGACGCCACCGGGACCGTCGCCGCGCGCAGGTGGCCCACGGCGCGGGGGCGGCCGGAGGTCCGGGAGCCGGCGAGGACGTGGACCAGCCCGTTCCCCGCGTCCAGCCGCAGCACCGTGGCGGCCAGCAGGCACAGGGTGGTCGCCGCGAAGAAGGCGCCGGCCGTCTTCGGGTCCGTCCCCCTGACGACCAGGACGACCGTCAGGAACTGCGCGACGGCACCGGCACCCGCCCCGGCCAGTCCCGCCACCCTGTCCCCGGAGACCTGCCGGTCGCCGTTCCCGGAGATCGGCTGTCCGGGGTCTGCCGGAACCGGCCCGGGGTCTCCGGGAACCGGCCCGGAGTCCTTGTGAACCGGCCCGGGGCCTTCGGAGACCGGCCCGGAGTTCCCGGGGACCGGCTCTGAGTCCTGGTGAACCGCCCCGCCCTCTTCGGAGCCCGCGCGGCCGGTGGGCACCGGCCGCGCGGGCCTCTCCGTCTCGCCCGCCGGTGTCAGCGGCGCCATGAGGGTTCCGTGCCCAGCCACGAGATCAGCAGGGCGTCCTGCTCCTCGAAGCGGTCGGCCAGCTCGCTGCGGAGTCGCGGGGGCATCGGAGCCGGTCGGGGCCGGGCGTTGTGCCGCTCGAACACCGGGTCGCCCAGGTGCGGCAGCCCGAGGAACGCCAGCACGCGATCGTAAGTGATCTCCGGCTCGGTGAAGAACCGGCCGCTGTCGAGGACGAGGATCCGTTCCCGGCCGACCAGCGGCTCCAGCCGGGCGAGCTGCTCGGCGTAGCGGCCCCGGGCCAGGTAGGCGTGATGGCGGTGGGCCAGGCTCGTCGAGTCCGGCGCGGAGCACAGGGCCTCGGCCGCACCGGCCAGCCGTTCCTCCTCCAGCTCGACGGCCCTGGCGAAGGAGGCCTCGGTCTCGAACCCCCTGGCCAGCTCGTGGGCGTGCGCGGAGAAGGCCCGCTCGACCGGGTCGCGGACGAGCACGATCAGCCTGGCGCCCGGCAGGTCGCGGGCGATCCGCGGCCCGGCCAGCGGATGGAACAGGTAGTAGGGCGACGACTCGAAGACGTGGGGACGGTGACCGTACCTGCGTGCCGCGCGGGAGAGCGACGCCTCCAGGGGGAAGTGCGCCCGGTACCACGACGGACCCCGGCCGTAGGCCGTGTCGAAGTAGTGCACGCCCTTGTGCAGCAGGGGCTTGAAGATCAGTGGATGCCGGGACAGGGCGCGGTACAGCGAGGTGGTGCCGCAGCGCTGGGCCCCGACGATGAGGAAGGAGGGCGGCGTCCGCCGCGACGCGGTGAGGCGTCCGGCGGTCCACGAGATCGTGTGGGCCGCGCTTTTCAGCGCCGGCCTCAGGGCGACGGGTCCCATGGCGGCTCCCGGGGCGGAGGGTCTCGTGAAGGCGGGGCTCACAGCAGGGCCTCCTGGCCGTCGACGACCGGGTCGAGCCAGGCTTCCGGCGGCCCGAGCGGGGTGTGACCGTCGGCCGCGTGCCGGTCGGCGAGCGCGATCAGATAACGGACGGCGGTGAGCCGGGACTCGGCGGCCGACAGCCCGAAAGGGGCCAGGATCCGCAGGGCGCGGGCCACGCAGGCCCCGGCCGCGGTGACCGGGTCCTGGCGGCGCAGCGCGCGGTGGAAGAAGTGGTGGACGGCGTCGAAGCCCAGCGGGACCCCCGTGCCGAACCGTTCCCAGTCCCAGACCAGCAGCCGCCCGTCGGGGCCGCGCGAGATGTTCCACGGCGTGAGGTCTCCGTGCCAGGCGAAATCCTCGCCGTGGGAACGTTCCAGAGGACGGGTGTCCGCGAGGCCCGCCGCTGAGGCCACCGTCGCGCCCTCCGCCGAACCCTCCGCGAAGGAGGCCGTCGCCGCCTCCTCCTCGGAGGTCGCACCGTCCGGGCCGGCGAGCCGGTGGGGCGGATCCCCGAAGGACGCCTGATCCGGGACCGGGACCGGGACCGGGACCGGGACCGGGGGCGGGGGCGGGGGCGCGGGGATGCGGGCGATCTCGGCGATCGCCGCGGTGAGGACGTCGTCACGGATGCGCCCCCGCCGCACCGGGAGCGGGGTCAGTGCCAGCACGGACAGACCGCGCCAGGACCCGTGGTGCAGGACGGCGGGCGGGACGACGGTCTTCAGCGGCACGCCGGCGAGCAGGCCGAGCGTCCGCGCCTCGTGGGCGACGAGTTCCCGGGTGAGGTCGGTGTCGCCGATCTTCACGAAGGCGATCGGCCCGTCGGGGGCGCGCGCCTCCAGGATCGGTTTGCGGTTGGCCCGCCGGGCCGGGGACACCCGTAGCGTGACGCGGAGGCGGGTGCCGAAGACCTCGCTCAGATGGCTCTCGATGCCGTCGCGCCCCGAGCGGACCATGATCCGTCCGCCGGGGTGCCACCACGCGCGCGGGACCAGCCTGCGGGGCAGCAGCCGGTGCGGGAGCAGGGTGTAGGGCCTCGCCTCCCCGGGGCCGGGGAAGAGCAGGTCGATGGTCCGGTCGAGGTAGCGCAGGCGGGCGCGGGCGTCGTTCATGCGGCCGTCCTCGCCATCGAGTTCCTCCAGAGCAGCGCGAACGAGATCAGGTACAGGCTGAGCGGCGTGACCAGGCCGTCGTAGACGAACATGTAGAGCAGGGTGAGGATCATCACGAGGACCCCGGCCACGCCGATCGGGCTGCGGTCACGCCAGTGGCGGCGGACGGCCCCGGCGAAGAACGCCACGTAGAGCGCGGCTCCCGTGAACCCCTGGGTGATCATGAGGTGCCAGAGGTGGCCGTCGCCGCCCAGGGGTGGGTGGCCGCAGGTGACGCACCAGTCGGTCTTCCCGGTGGTGATCGTCCGGTGGTTGCCCCTGGCGTTGCGGGTGTTGCCGTACCCGATGATCGGGGAGGTGCCCGCGGCCGCGAGGGTCGCGGTCACCGTGAAGGCGCGGATGTCGTTGCTGTGCGGACTCTCCAGCCGCTGGCCCACCATCGCCCGCAACGGGCTGAGGGCGAACACCAGCGCCGCCGCCGTCAGGATCGCGCAGGTGGCCACGCGTGCCCGCCCGCCCAGGCGCAGCAGCAGGTACGCGGCGGCGACGCCGAGCCCGAGCCACAGCCCGCGGTTGAGCGAGTAGACCACCGGGATCGCGGCCAGCGCGACCAGCGCGACCGCGGCCGTCCGCCTGCGCGGGCCGCCGTACACCCACCAGCCGACCACGAACCAGACGAGCAGCACCGACAGGTTGCCGCCCCAGGCGTTGGCCCACTCGAACGGCGCCTCGGGGCGGGGCGAGGGGTGGCCGAGCACCCACTGCGTCTGTGCCGCGGTGGGGTGGATCAGGTTGTGGACGAACGGGTTGCCGCTGATCCAGTCCGGGAGGACCGTCTCGACCGGAGAGGTGAAGGTGGCGCGGGGGGCGAACACGCCCAGCAGCCCGCCCGCCACGGTCGTGACGAAGAGCGCGCCGAGCATCCGCACCAGCGTGAGCTGCGGCAGCTCCTTCTCGGTCAGGTTTCCCAGGTAGAGCACCATGACCAGCAGGGAGACGTAGAGGGCCAGGCGCATCAGGTAACCGATGAGCCGCCCGGCACCGAACTCGCCGTAGGTCCCGGGGGGCATCTCGCCGAGCATGACCGCGCTGATCAGGTAGCCCGCCAGGAGGAGCAGCCAGAGCCCGAACCCGCGCGGCGCCCTGATCGGCCGTCGTCGCCACAGCACCGCCGCCATCGCCGGGGCCACCGCGATCACGCAGAGGCCGCCGAAGCCGAGGGCCCACCAGGCGGGGTACCCGACCAGGAGCGCGGCGATCGGCCAGGCGGCCGGACACGGGCCTCTCACGGCAGGCGCCCTCTCCGCCCGCCCGCGACCGTCCGCCCCGACGGAACGATCCCGTCGGCGCGCGGCGTGTGCGGGGACTGTACGGCGGAGGGCGAGAAAGCGCCGCCGGTGAGCAGGGTGCCCGCCACCGGCACCCCCCGTTCCCGCAGTGCCCGTGCGGCACGTCGTACCTCCCGGGGCGGGGTGCCGGGCACGGAGACCACGAGCACCGCGCCCCCCAGGCCGCGCAGCCCCTCGTCGTCGACCGCCTCCAGGCCGGTCAGCCGCCTGACGTCGGCGGTGTCGCGCAGGGTGGTGTCGAGGCGGTCGCGGATCCAGGCGCACCCCACCCCGCAGAGCAGTCCGGTCATCAGGCCGCTGCCCAGGTAGAGGGGGGGCCGGGGGGCGCGGGGCTCGGTGGGGGCCACCGGGCGGCTGATCACCGAGCCGGGGGTGACGGCGACGGTCCTGAGGGCGTCGTACCGGGCGGTGAGGGCGTGGACCTGGCGCAGGAGGACGTTCTGCCGCTGGAGGGCCAGGGCGCGCTCGGCCGTGCCGTTGCCCAGTCCCGGAAGGGTGGTGGCGACCGTGGTCAGGCTCGCGTTGACCTGTTTCAGCTTGACCAGCACCGCCTTGAGCTGGGCGGTGAGCGTCTGGGTGGACGACTCTCGCCGCTGGGCCAGGTAGGCCAGGGCGTAGGCGTCGGCGCAGGAGGCCGCCGTCGCCGGCGCGGCGGCCGTGCACGAGATCTCCAGGACCGAGGTGTTGGGCGGTACGGAGACCTCGGCCGGCCCGGAGAGGCCGCCGAACAGCCCGCGGGCCCTGGCGGCGACCACCGCCGACCGGGCGATTTGAGCCTCGGTGTCGAGGTTGAGCGGTTCGCGCTGGCGGGCGGTCACCTGGTTGACCTGTTCCTGGGGGCCGGCCGGGGTCACCAGGACCTGCGCGGAGGCGGTGTAGGAGGCAGGGGTGGCCCACAGCAGGGCGAGACCGCCGCCCGTCCCGGCGAGGAGCATGGACAGGACGATCAACCGGCGGCGGCGCAGGAGCGACACGTAGTCCGCCAGGTCTCCACCTGAACGGCGGGCGGGGACGTCCGGTGACGAGCTCATGTTTCGCGGGTGCCTCTCCGGCGAACAGCTGCTGGGAACCCTTGGAACTATAGGTCGGCTTTTCCTTTCCCCGGACCGGTACGCAAGATTTTCCTCGCGTTGGTCCGGCTGATCACGCCTATATAACGGACGTTTGTTCATATTTCCCTTCCCCGCTCCGGGGAGTGTGGAATGGAGCGGCAAAGTCCTGGACGGGGCGCGTCCGGGCGATGGAAAGGTGTTTCCCCAAGACGGCCGGCGAATGCCTGCGGACGACATCTGCGAGGGATCGTTGCATCAGACAAATGGCTCTATAGAGGTAATTCCGCGCATGGTCAAAATAGGCGGTTCAGGCCTGGTCCTGGCGCTGGGACTGGGCTGCGTGGCGCTGGCCGTCGCGGGGCTGAGCGGCTGCCGGGGCGAGGCCTGCGCCTCCGGGGCCGCCGGCCCCGGGAGCGCGGACGGGGCAGGTGTCGTCGGGAGCGCCACGGGCGCGGGCGGGGCCGACGCCGACGGGGGCACCGGGGGCACCGGGGGCACCGGGAACGCCGGGCAGGGCGGAGGAGACGCGGGGGACGCGGGACGAACCGCCTGCGAGGTCAGCAGGACGCTCGTCCCCTCCTGCGGCGCCTGGTGGGGGATCGCGCCGGAGATCTTCACCGGCCGGCGTCCGCAGCGGGCGCTGGAGAGGGCCGAGAGGCGGATGGGCGGCCCGGCCGACATCATGCACGTCTACCACCGCGGCGACGAGCTCTTCCCGACCGCCGCCGAGCGCGCCATCGCCCGTGACCCGGACGGCCGCAGGATCCTGCTGGTCAACTGGAAGCCGTCCGTCGACCACTCCTACACCTGGGCGGAGATCGCCGGTGGCGCGCTGGACGCGCGGATCGACCGGCTGGCCGCCCACATCGTGAGGACCTTCCCCGAGAGGTTCTTCCTCACCGTCCACCACGAACCCGAGAACGACGTGCTGGAGACCCCCGGCGCGGGGATGTCCGCCGCCGACTACGCGGCCATGTTCCGGCACGTGGTGGCGCGCCTGCGCGCCGGCGGCGTGACCAACGCGGTCACGGTGATGACCTACATGGGCGCGCCGAACTGGGCCTCGCAACCCTGGTTCGAGCGGCTCTACCCGGGCGACGACGTGGTCGACTGGGTGGCGATGGACCCCTACGCGGACCACCGGGTCGACGGCTTCGACGCGCTGGTCAACAAGACCCGTCCCGACTTCCCCCGGTGGCCGGGGTTCTACCGCTGGACCGGGGAGCGTTTCCCCGGCAAGCCCGTCATGGTGGCCGAGTGGGGCGTCTTCGAGCGGCACGACCGGCCCGCCTTCAAGGAGTCCTTCTTCGCCTCGGTACGGGCCGGGCTCCGCGACTATCCGCGGATCAAGGCCCTGGTGTACTTCGACTCGCCGAAGGCCCCGCGGGGCGACACCCGGTTCGACACGACGCCGGGCGCCCGCAGGACCTTCGGCGAGCTCGCCCGCGACCCCCGTCTGCGCCCCGCCGTCCCCCCGCGCTGAACCGTCCGCCGCGCCGGCCCGTCCCCCCGCGCCGGCCCGTCCGCTGACCGCCGGCCCCCCGGGGCCGGCGGTCAGCGGATCCAGCCGCCCTGGATCAGCGGGTCGAGCACCTGGTGGACCGCCCGGTCCACGCCGATGTCGGTGGTGTCGATCTCCAGATCGGCGTCGTCGGGCTCCTCGTACGGGTCGGAGACGCCGGTGAAGGCGGGGATGATCCCGGCGCGGGCCTTGGCGTAGAGCCCCTTGCGGTCGCGGCGCTCGCACTCGGCCAGCGGGGTCGAGACGTGGACAAGCACGAAGTCGGCGCCGACGGCCTCGACCATCGCGCGCACCTCCTCGCGGGTGGCCGCGTACGGCGCGATGGGCGCGCAGATCGCCAGCCCGCCGTGCCGGGCGACCTCGGCGGCGACGAAGCCGATGCGGCGGATGTTGAGGTCGCGGTCCTCCTTGGAGAAGGTCAGCCCCGCCGAGAGCAGGTGACGCACCACGTCCCCGTCCAGGAAGGTCACCGTGCGGGTCCCGCGCTCCAGCAGCGCGTCGTGCAGCCCGCGCGCGACGGTGGACTTGCCCGAGCCCGACAGGCCGGTGAAGAAGACCACCAGTCCCCGCCGGTGCGGCGGCCCCGGGAGCGTCACCGGCTCCGGACCGGCCAGGTGCTCGCTCGCGCCGTAGGCCTCGGCGATGCGCTCGCGCAGCTCCAGATCGAGCGCGGGCTCCCTGGGCGCCAGCGGCACCACCGCCACGACCGTGTCCTCGGGCAGCCGGTCGCGGGCCTTGAGCGCGGCGCGGACCACCGCGGGCCCGCCCTCGCCGTACGCCAGCGGGAGCAGCAGGATCGACGCCTCCAGCTCCTGGGCGGTGGCCAGCAGGTCGTCGAGGTCGCCCAGCGGCCCGCGCATGGTCACGGCCAGCACGGCCTCGCGCTCGCCCAGCTCCTTGCGGATCTCCGCGGGCGTGCGGCGGAGCCGGGCGAACGGGCCGTGCTCGGGGGCGTCGAGGGCCTCCACCGGCCCGGCGACGAAGCCGTCCTCGCGCCCCTCGACGGTCAGCACGGCCAGCGCGGCGCCCTCGGGGTCGCGCAGGGTGATCCGGTCGCCGGGGGCGGCCGGGTGGTCGTCCGGCAGCGTCAGGGTGACCGGCACGGGCCAGGGCGTGCCGTCGGCGAGCGTGCCGCGCTCGTCGGCCGCGTGCGCGTCGGCGGAGCTCATGAAGCCCGTCAGGGGTCTGAAGGCGCCGGAGAGCAACAGCTCGAGGTCGGCCAGCTCACGGGCGTCGGGGGTCCACTCGAAAGGCGCCGTCATCTGCTCCACAATCCCGCTCGTCGGTCGTTCCGGCCCGCCCGCCCCGGGTGGCGCCCCCCTCGGGCGAGCCGGGACGACCGGCGGCCGTGTCTCAGACCAGCCGGGCGAAGTGGCTCTGGGGTTTGCGGATCACCATGGTCACCTCGTCGCGAGATGCGGGCCGGCGTCCCCTGGAGAGGGTCTCCACCGCCGAGCAGGCGGCGCGGGCAAGCTTACCGAGAGGTCCCTCCAGCGCGGGACCGCTGCGGGCGGAGATGTCCTCGGTCACCATCAGCCCGCGGACCAGGCAGAAGGAGTGCATCCCCTCGCGCGAGGCGATCGGCTCGTAGACGGCCGGCAGCGGCCCCACCGTGCCCGGCGGGGTGAACCGGCGCCACAGCAGCCGCCGCAGCGCCGCCGGCGTCCGCCGGTCGCACACCCCGTACGCCGAGGCGCGGTCGCGCATCCTGACCAGCAGCAGCCCGCCGGGACGCAGCCCGGTGAGCAGTCGGTCGAGCACCAGCTCGGCGTGCTCGATCCTCTCCAGGAGGAACGACACGTAGACGACGTCGAACGCGCGCGGGGGCACCGGCACCGAGCGCAGGTCGCCCAGCGTCCAGGAGTCCAGGTCCTTGCGGGCGGACGTGCTGGTGCGCAGGACGGGCAGGTCCTCGTCGATGCCGATGACCCTGGTCTCCGTCTGTGCCAGATCGAGGGGTTCGGGCCATCCGCACCCGGCGATCAGGATGTCCAGCCGCCGGCCGAGCTGGCCGCTCCACTGGTCCCTGATCCGCTGACTCAGCACGTCGTCTCGCTCGACGACCGATCTCACCTCAGACATATAACCGAGAGTAGTCAACCCGGCACGATTCATCGTGCATTTACCGCTCCATGCGAGGGCGGGCGCCGGGCCAAGTAGCCTTGACGGGGAACCCCGTGTCTTCTCGGCCCGGGGCCGTCGTGTTGCCGTCGTGGGGCTGTGGGCGAATCTGATGAGCCTTTCCGGACTTCTTGATCTTGTCGTCGGGGAACCTGTGCTGGCTTCCCTCCTGCGGGACGTGCGCGGGGGCGACCCGTCCGACGTGGCGCTGGTCGCGCCGCCCGCGCTGCGGCCCTTCGCGGTGGCCGGGCTGGCCCGGGAGGGGGCCAAGGGGACGGCCAGGACCGTGCTGGCGGTGACCGCCACCGGGCGCGAGGCCGAGGATCTCGCCTCGGCCCTGACCAGCCTGCTGGACGAGAGCACCGTGGCGGTCTTCCCCGCCTGGGAGACGCTCCCGCACGAGCGCCTGTCGCCGCGCGGCGACACCGTGGGCCAGCGGCTCGCGGTGCTGCGCAGGCTGGCCCACCCGGTCGAGGGCGATCACTCGGCCGGGCCGCTGCACGTGGTCGTCGCGCCGGTCAGGGCGCTGCTCCAGCCGATCGTGCGCGGTCTGGGGGACCTGCGGCCGGTGCGGTTGCGCGCCGGGGACGACGCCGACCCGGACGCGGTGGTGCAGGCCCTGGTGGAGAACGGCTACCACCGGGTCGACATGGTGGAGCGGCGCGGCGAGGTCGCCGTCAGGGGCGGCCTGCTCGACATCTTCCCGCCCACCGAGGAGCACCCGCTGCGCCTGGAGTTCTGGGGCGACACGGTCGAGGAGATCCGCTGGTTCAAGGTCGCCGACCAGCGTTCCCTGGAGGTGGCCGAGGACGGCCTGTTCGCCGCGCCCTGCCGGGAGCTGCTGCTGACCCCCGAGGTCAGGGAGCGGGCCGCGGAGCTGGCCGAGGCGCACCCCGCGCTGGCCGAGATCCTCCGGCAACTGGCCGAGGGCATCCCGATGGAGGGCATGGAGGCGTTCGCCCCGGTGCTCGCCGGGGAGATGGACCTGCTGATCGACCACCTGCCCGAGCAGTCGGCGATCCTCGTGTGCGACCCGGAGCGGATCCGCGGCCGTGCCGACGAGCTGGTGCGCACCAGTCAGGAGTTCCTGGAGGCGTCCTGGATCACCGCGGCGTCCGGCGGCGAGGCCCCGATCGACCTGGGCGAGGCGGCCTTCCGCACGCTGGAGGAGCTGCGCGACCACGCGCGTGAGCTGGGCCTGCCCTGGTGGTCGATCGCCCCCTTCGGCGCCACCGGCGCCGGCTCCGAGGGCACGGCCGGCGGCGTCACGGCCGGCGTCGTGGACGGCTCCGGCGACCCGCACGACGGCCTGGTGCTGGCCGCGCGCGAGGTGGAGTCCTACCGGGGCGACACCCAGCGGGCGCTGGCCGACATCAAGGGCTGGCTCGACTCCGAGCGGGTCGTGGTGCTGCTGAGCGAGGGCCACGGCCCGGCCGAGCGCATGGTGGAGCTGCTCAAGGGCGTCGACCTGCCCGCCCGCCTGGAGCCGGGCCTGACCGGGACGCTCGACGCCCAGGTCGTGCACGTGACCACCGGACTGGTCGAGCACGGCTTCGTGACGCCGTCGCTGGCCGTGCTGACCCACCTGGACCTGGTGGGCCAGAAGGCCTCCACCAAGGACATGCGGCGGCTGCCCTCCCGGCGGCGCAACATGGTGGACCCGCTCCAGCTCAAGATCGGCGATCATGTCGTGCACGAGCAGCACGGCGTGGGCCGCTACGTGGAGATGGTGCAGCGCACCGTGCAGGGCGCCACCCGCGAGTACCTGGTGATCGAGTACGCCAAGGGCGACCGGCTCTACGTGCCGACCGACCAGCTCGACGAGGTCACCCGCTACGTCGGCGGCGAGTCGCCCACCCTGAACCGGATGGGCGGCGCCGACTGGGCCAAGGCCAAGACCAAGGCCAAGAAGGCGGTCAAGGAGATCGCCGGGGAGCTGATCCGGCTGTACTCGGCCCGGATGGCCTCGCCCGGCCACGCCTTCGCCCCCGACAGCCCCTGGCAGCGGGAGATGGAGGACGCCTTCCCCTACGCCGAGACGGGCGACCAGCTGGAGGCCATCGACGAGGTCAAGCGCGACATGGAGCGCCCGATCCCGATGGACCGGCTGATCTGCGGCGACGTGGGCTACGGCAAGACCGAGATCGCGGTGCGGGCGGCGTTCAAGGCCGTGCAGGACGGCAAGCAGGTGGCCGTGCTGGTGCCGACCACACTGCTGGTGCAGCAGCACATGTCGACCTTCGCCGAGCGCTTCTCCGGCTTCCCGCTCAACGTCAGGGCGCTGTCGCGGTTCCAGAGCGACGGGGAGGTCAAGGCGACCCTGGAGGGCATGCGCGAGGGCTCGGTCGACGTGGTGATCGGCACGCACCGGCTGTTCTCGCCCGAGGTGCGGTTCAAGCAGCTCGGCCTGATCATCATCGACGAGGAGCAGCGGTTCGGCGTCGAGCACAAGGAGGCCATGAAGCACCTGCGCACCCAGGTCGACGTGCTGGCCATGTCCGCCACGCCGATCCCGCGCACCCTGGAGATGGGCCTGACCGGCATCCGGGAGATGTCGACGATCCTCACCCCGCCCGAGGAGCGGCACCCGATCCTGACCTTCGTCGGCCCGTACGACGAGAAGCAGATCGGCGCGGCGATCCGCCGTGAGCTGATGCGCGACGGCCAGGTCTTCTTCGTGCACAACCGGGTGGCCAGCATCGGCAAGGTCGCGGCCATGCTGCGGGAGCTGGTGCCCGAGGCCAGGGTCGCGGTCGCGCACGGCCAGATGCAGGAGCACCAGCTCGAGAAGATCATGGTGGGCTTCTGGGAGCGCGAGTTCGACGTGCTGGTCTGCACCACGATCGTCGAGTCGGGCCTGGACGTGCCCAACGCCAACACGCTGATCGTCGACCGGGCCGACAACTACGGCCTGTCCCAGCTCCACCAGCTCCGCGGCCGGGTGGGCCGGGGCCGCGAGCGCGGCTACGCCTACTTCCTGTACCCGCCGGAGAAGCCGCTCACCGAGACCGCCCACGAGCGCCTGGCCACGATCTCCCAGCACACCGAGATGGGCGCGGGCATGTACGTGGCCATGAAGGACCTGGAGATCCGCGGCGCCGGCAACATCCTGGGCGCCGAGCAGTCCGGGTTCATCGCCGGGGTCGGCTTCGACCTGTACGTGCGGATGATGGCCGAGGCCGTCCAGGAGCAGAAGGCCAAGCTGGCGGGCACCCCCCGCGAGGACGAGCGGCCCGACGTCAAGGTCGAGCTGCCGATCAACGCCCACATCCCGCACGACTACGTGACCTCCGAGCGACTGCGCCTGGAGGCCTACAAGCGGATCGCCGCGATCGGCTCCGACGAGGACATCGCCGCGGTCCGCGACGAGCTCGTCGACCGGTACGGGCGCCCGCCCCAGCAGGTGGAGAACCTGCTGGAGGTGGCCCGCTTCCGGATCAGGGCCCGCCGCGCCGGGCTGAGCGACGTCACCCTGCAGGGGCAGAACATCAGGTTCGCCCCGGTGGACCTGAAGGACTCCCAGCAGGTCAGGCTGCAGAGGCTCTACCCGAAGGCGCTGCTGAAGCAGGCGGCCGGTACGTTGCTGGTGCCCGTGCCCAAGACCAGACCGCTCGGCGGCCAGCCGCTGCGCGACCTGGAGCTGCTCACATGGTGCGGCGATCTCGTCGAGGCCATGTTCCTCGAACCCGTACGGGTAAAGTAAGCGGCGTTTGTCGTGAAGGGAACGCATGTGAAGTCGACTCGAGTACGCGTCATCCTGGCGGTCGCCGCCGCCGGGGTCGCGCTGACCGCCTGCTCGCCCAACCAGGCCGGCGCCGCCGCGATCGTGAGCGGGGAACGGATCAGCTCCGCCGAGCTGGACAGGGACGTGCGCGAGTACGAGGGGGCGCTGGCCAAGGTCGGCGCCACCCCCGCGCAGCTGCAGTTCCCGGGCAGCGTCCCGCAGGTCGTGCTCTACCAGATGGTCACCGCCAAGAAGTTCGTGAAGGCCGCCGAGCGCAAGGGCCTCACGGCCACCGAGGGCGAGGTCGACCAGCTGGTCGCCAGGCTGGGAGGCATGCAGAAGCTGGAGCAGCAGCTGCTCCAGGTCGCGGTGCCCCCCTCGCGGATGCGCGAGTTCCTGCGGGCGCAGGTGATGGTCGAGAAGCTCGCCGGCGGCTACGGCGGGGGCATGGACCAGGCGTCCGTCGACAAGGGCAGGCCGCAGGCCGAGAAGGACGCGGCGACCGTGAAGGTCGAATGGAACCCCCGCTACGGCCAGCTCAACACGGCGCCGAGCGAGCAGCAGCCCGGCCTCTTCGTCGCCGGCGACCGCTTCAGCACCCAGGTCAAGGCCCCGGCGGCTCCCGTGCCGCCGCAGCAGTAGCGCCCGGCATGCCGCTGATCGTCGTCACCACCTCGCCCCGGGTCGCCCCGGGGCTGCTCGGCCACCGCGCGTGGCAGGCGCTCCAGGAGGGGCCGGTCCGCACCGGCTCCGCCGCCCACCCGCACCTGCCCTACCTCGCCGAGGCCGGGATCGAGGTCGAGGTGGTCGTCCCGGACCCGCCCGCGCTGGTCCGCGAGGCCCAGGAGGCGACCGTGGTGTGGCTGGAGGCCGACGAGGCGCTGATGCGCTCGATCGGCCACGCCGCCGTGGCCCTCGACGACCCGCCGGTGATCGAGATCGTGCCCGGCTCCTACGACCTGCCCGGCGCCCGGCTGCTGGACCTGGTCGGGGTGATGGACCGCCTTCGCGTCGAGTGTCCCTGGGACGCCCGCCAGACCCACGAGTCCCTGGCCCCGTACCTCATCGAGGAGGCCTACGAGGTGCTGGAGACCATCGAGGAGGGCGACCACGCGGCGCTCCGCGAGGAGCTGGGCGACCTGCTGCTGCAGGTGGCCTTCCACGCCAGGGTCGCCCGGGACCGCGCCGGCGCAGGCGTCGGCGGCGGCTCGGGCGACAGTGACGACGGCGGGTTCGACATCGACGACGTGGCCGACGGGATCGTCTCCAAGCTCGTCCGGCGCCACCCGCACGTCTTCGCCGACACCCGGGTGGACGGCGCGGGCGAGGTCAGCGCCAACTGGGAGACGATCAAGGCGGCCGAGCGGGCGGCCAAGAACGGCGGCGATCCGGGCTCGGCCGTCGACGGCGTCCCGATGGGCCAGCCCGCCCTCTCCCTGGCCGCCCAGCTCCTGCGCCGCGCCGAGCGCGCCGGGGCCCCGGTGGAGCTTCCCGAGGGGGTCCCGGCCGACGGCCTGGGCGCGCGGCTCTTCGAGCTGGTCCGCCAGGCGCACGCGGCCGGGCTCGACCCGGAGGCCGAGCTGCGCGCCGTCGCCCGCGCCTACCGTGACCGGGTCCGCGACGGGCTGCCCTGACGCCGCCGCGAGGGCCCGGACCGCGAGGGGTTCGCGGCCGTGAGGGGGCCCCGGTCGCGGGGGTTCCGCGGCCGTGAGGTGTCCGGGACGTGAAGGGTTCCCGGCCGCCGGACGACGGGATCGCGGTACCCGGTACCGGCCGACGTACCGGTAAGTAAGGCTCGGTAGGCTTCTGAGGCAAACTGTCCTGCGACTTTAGGAGCGCTTCGTGGCTTCCATCGAGGGCGTAACCGCCCGCGAGATCCTTGACTCCCGGGGCAACCCGACGGTCGAGGTCGACATCCTCCTGGACGACGGCAGCCAGGGCCGCGCCGCGGTCCCCAGCGGTGCCTCGACCGGCCAGTTCGAGGCCGTGGAGCTGCGTGACGGCGACGAGCGTTACGGCGGCAAGGGCGTGGAGAAGGCCGTCCTCGGGGTGACCGACGAGATCGGCGACGAGATCCTCGGCTTCGACGCGACCGAGCAGCGCAGCATCGACCAGGTCATGATCGACCTGGACGGCACGCCCAACAAGGCGCGGCTGGGCGCCAACGCGATCCTGGGCGTCTCGCTGGCCGTGGCCAAGGCCGCCGCCGAGAGCGCCGAGCTGCCGCTGTTCCGCTACCTCGGCGGGCCGAACGCGCACGTGCTGCCGGTGCCGATGATGAACATCCTCAACGGAGGCGCGCACGCCGACAGCAACGTCGACGTCCAGGAGTTCATGATCGCGCCCATCGGGGCGGAGACGTTCCGCGAGGCCGTGCGGATGGGCACCGAGGTCTACCACGCGCTCAAGGCCGTGCTCAAGGAGAAGGGCTACGCCACCGGTCTTGGCGACGAGGGCGGCTTCGCCCCGAACCTGCCCTCCAACCGCGACGCGCTCGACCTCATCCTGGTCGCGATCGAGAAGGCCGGATACGTGGCGGGCGAGGACATCGGGCTGGCCCTGGACGTGGCCGCCTCCGAGTTCCACTCCGACGGCGTCTACACCATCGACGGCAAGGGCCTGTCCTCGGCCGAGCTGATCGCCTTCTACGAGGACCTGGTCGCGAACTACCCGCTGGTCTCCATCGAGGACCCGCTGGACGAGAGCGACTGGGAGGGCTGGAACGCCATCACCCGCGCCCTCGGCGACAAGGTGCAGCTCGTCGGCGACGACCTGTTCGTGACCAACCCCGAGCGCCTGGCCCGCGGCATCGCCGAGGGCACCGCCAACGCGCTGCTGGTCAAGGTCAACCAGATCGGCACCCTGACCGAGACGCTCGACGCGGTGGACCTGGCCCACCGCAGCGGCTACCGCTGCATGATGAGCCACCGCTCCGGCGAGACCGAGGACACCACGATCGCCGACCTCGCCGTGGCCACCAACTGCGGCCAGATCAAGACCGGTGCCCCGGCCCGTTCCGACCGGGTGGCCAAGTACAACCAGCTCCTCCGCATCGAGGAGCTTTTGGACGACGCGGCCCGTTACGCGGGTCGCGCCGCGTTCCCGAGGTTCCGCCGGTAGTTTCGGTTCCGGCGGCGGCCTTCCGCCCGGAGGCCCGCTCCCGCCCGGGAGCGGGCCTCCGGGCGGGCCGGTCCGGGGGCGGGAGCGCCGGTGCCGGGATCGGTCCCCGTACGGGGCAGGGGCCCGCGTCACGGACGCGCACGGACGCGCACGGACGAAGCGGACGAAGCGGACGAAGGAGGGGCGATGGCGGCACGGCCACAGCTGACCGGACGGGCCGCGATCCTCGCGATCGTGGTCTGCGCGATCGCCATGAGCCTGGCCTACCCCGTCAGGGAGTACGTCGTCCAGCGTCGCCAGATCGCCCACCTGGAGCAGGAGAAGGCCAGGGAGATCGCCGCGATCAAGGCCCTGGACGACCGCCTCAGGCAGTCGCGGGACCCGGGCTTCATCAAGCGGGTGGGCAGGGAGCGGCTCTTCTACTGCGCCCCCGGGGAGAAGTGCTACGTCGTCATGGGCAAGACGCCCTCCCGCGACGGCGGCGCCGGTCAGCGCAAGGCCACGGTCAGGCCGCCGTGGTACGCGACCCTGTGGGACTCGGTCAAGGCCGCCGACAGCGGCGGCGGGGAGAAGGCGGCCAAGGAGACCGGGTGACGCCGATACCCTGGTCCTCGTCTTTCAGGGGGTGTCACGAATGGTCGATGACCGCGACGTGGCGGCGGTGGAGCGACAGCTCGGCCGGACGCCGCGAGGACTGCGCGGGGTGGCGCACCGCTGCCCGTGCGGGCTGCCCGACGTCGTCGAGACCTCGCCGAGGCTGCCCGACGGGTCGCCGTTCCCGACGCTGTTCTACCTGACGTGCCCCCGGGCGGCCTCCGCCATCGGCACGCTGGAGACGTCGGGGATCATGCGGGAGATGCAGGCCAGGCTGGCCGACGACCCGGAGCTGGCCGAGGCCTACCGGGCGGCCCACGAGGACTACCTGGCCCGCCGCGACCGGGCCGCCGCCGAGGACGGCCTGGAGCCGTTGCCACGGGACATGCAGAGCACCGGGGGCATGCCCACCCGGGTGAAGTGCCTGCACGCCCTGGCCGGGCACGAGCTCGCGGTGCCCGGTGGCAACCCGTTCGGCCGTGAGACCCTCGACGCGCTCGGCGCGTGGTGGGCCGCCGGGCCCTGCGTCGAGGACGCGGACCCGCGATGACCCCGCTCCCGCCCAGGACCGCGCCCCCGGCCGCCTCCCGGCCCCCGACGCCGCCCCCGGCCTTGATCTCGACCTCGGCCTCGATCCCGGTCGCGGTCGCGTCCCGGACCGTGGCCGTGAACCCGACCCCGACCCCGGCCCTGTCCCGAGCCCCGAAGGAGGCCGCGTGATGCGCGTCGCCGCGATCGACTGTGGCACCAACTCCGTCCGCCTGCTCATCGCCGCCGTCGGCGCCGGCGGTCTCTCCGACGTCGAACGCCGGATGGAGATCGTCCGGCTGGGCCAGGACGTCGACAGGACCGGCAGGCTCGCCCCCGAGGCCCTGGAGCGCACGTTCACCGCCATGCGCGGTTACGCCGGGCTCATCGACCGGCACGAGGCCGCCCGGGTCCGGGTGGTCGCCACCAGTGCCACCCGCGACGCCGCCAACCGGCAGGAGTTCGTGGACGGCGTACGTGAGATCTTCGGGACGGAACCCGAGGTGATCACCGGGGCCGAGGAGGCGGAGCTGTCGTTCACCGGCGCCACCCGGGATCTGGTGCGGCTCTCGCCCGAGACGGGGATGCCCTCCTGCGAGGGCACCCGCCCGCCGTACCTGGTGGTCGACATCGGCGGGGGGTCGACCGAGTTCGTGCTCGGCTCCACGCACGTGGAGGCCGCCCTCTCGGTGGACATCGGGTGCGTCCGGCTGACCGAGCGGCACCTGCGCGACGCCGGCGACCCGCCGTCGGCCGAGGCGGTCGAGGCGGCGACGGCCGACATCGACGACGCGCTGGACCGGGTGGCGGCCGAGGTGCCCGTGGAGCGGGCGATGACCCTGGTCGGGCTCGCCGGCTCCGTCACCACCGTCGCCGGGATGGCGCTCGAACTGCCGGAGTACGACCCGGAGAAAATCCACCATTCAAGAATCGCGGCAGGTCAGGTGCATGACATCGCCGAGCGGTTGCTTGGAATGGCCGTCGCGCGGCGCTCGGCGATTCCCGTCATGCATCCGGGACGGGTCGACGTCATCGGCGCGGGAGCGCTCATCCTGGACCGCATAGTGAGCCGGTACGGTTTCGGCGAAGTGGTCACCAGCGAGCGTGACATCCTCGACGGTATCGCATGGTCTATCGCTAAACCATAACAAGCCGTAACAATTCTGGCGTTCAGGAGTATTGAGAAAGATTTTCCGTTTATGGTGTGCTAAAGGAGCCTTGGGGAGGCTTTGCCGTGAGACCTGGCACGGATGACGCCGGGGCGGCAACCGTCTCCTATGGGCGATCTTGTCTCCCAACGAACGGAGCACCCCCTCATGAAGTCCGGACTAGCACGAAAGCTAGCCGCAACAGGAGCCGGCGTGGCCATGCTGGCGACGATGGCGACTGGCCTGCTGGTCACGCCCGCAGCGGCGGCCAGCGGAAGCCAGACGGCGACGGCGGCCACCTCGGCCGTCGCCAAGCCGAAGCCCAGGCCCGCGGTCTGGGCCGGCACGCCCAAGGCCTCGCCCGCCAGGTACAGCGGCGAGTGCCCGGTCAAGGTGACCTTCTCCTCGAAGCTCAAGGTGAAGGCCGTCAAGAGCAAGACCACCGTCGCCTACCGCTGGCTGCGCGGTGACGGGTCCAAGGGCAAGGTGAAGAGCTTCACCTTCCGCGGCAAGGGCGTCAAGCACTTCACCGTCAGGGAGAGCGCCACCTTCAAGGGCGACGTCAAGGGCTGGCAGGCCATCCAGCTCCTGGCTCCCCGCGCCGCCACCTCCGCCAAGGGCCGTTTCGCGGTCTCCTGCGGCGGGGGCGAGGACGACCACGAGGTCATCCGGCCGCCCAAGCCTCGCGTCGACGCGCGGCTCTGGGTGGACGAGGGTGACTGCAAGGCCACCCTGGTCGGCCGCATCAGCGCCTCCGGCACCCGCTGGGTGCGCTACCAGTTCGTCGTCAACGGCCACGTTGTCGAGCGTGACGCCGTCCGCGTCGACGGTTCGCGCAGGGTCTTCCACGTGATCAAGCCCCGTGACGACTTCAGGGGCTGGGCCTCGCTGGAGATCCTGGGCCCGGTGGACACCTCCTCCGGCCGCGAGTACTTCAAGATCCGTTGCCAGGACGAGGCTCCCAAGGTCTCGGCCTCGGTCAGCGCTCCGGCCAAGGCCTCCGGCGCCTGCCCGGCGACCCGTACCTTCACCGGCACGATCGGCGTCTCCCGCGGCCACGTCGCGGTGAAGTACCGCTGGATCCGTGACGGCGTCGCGGGCGACTGGCAGCGTCAGTACTTCGGCGGTCACGGCCCGCAGAGCGTGAGCGTGAGCGACACCTGGACCGTCTCGGCCGTCGGCAAGAACGAGTCCAGGCGCGCGATCGAGGTCGACGGCGGCCCGACCACCGCCGCCGAGAAGGGCGAGTTCACCTGTGACGCGCCCGCCCCGGCTCCGAGCACCTCGGCCTCCGGCGCCTGACGGTCCGGCAGGTCACGGTGACACCTGACGGGTCACGGTGACGCGGCCGGTGCCTCGGCGCCGGCCGTTCCCCGAGTACGACAGGCGGCGTCCGCACCTCGCGGGCGCCGCCTTTTCGCGTGCCGGCGCGGCCCGGCGCGGCCCGGCGCGGCCTCCGGGCGGGCTCCGAGTGGGCTCCGAGTGGACTCCGGGCGGTCCGAGGCGGACCCGGGACGGTTCAAGGCGGGCCCGGGGCGGGTGCGGGACGGCCCGGGCGGGCCCGGGATCGGGCACCATCGGAGGATGACCCACGTTCCTCCCGGCTCGGGCTGGCCCGAAGACCCCGCCCGGCCCGACACCCCCGTCGCCCGCACCCCCGACGAGGTGCGCGAGCTCGCGTCGAGGATCCCCGACCTCGGCGGGCTCGCGGCCGCCCAGTCCGTCTGCCGGGCCTGCCCGCGCCTGGTCGAGTGGCGCGAGGAGGTGGCGACGGTCAAGAGGCGGGCGTTCGCCACGGAGACCTACTGGGGGCGGCCCATCGCCGGGTGGGGCGAGGAGAGGCCGCAGGTGCTCATCGTGGGGCTGGCCCCGGCGGCGCACGGCGGCAACAGGACGGGCAGGATCTTCACCGGGGACCGCAGCGGTGACTGGTTGTTCGCCTCGCTGTACCGGACGGGCCTGGCCGCGCAGGAGACGAGCGTGCGCGCAGGCGACGGGCAGCGCCTGATCGGCGCGCGGACGGCGGCGGCCGTGCGGTGCGCCCCGCCCGCCAACAAGCCGGAACCGGCCGAGCGGGCGGCGTGTTCCCCCTGGCTGGCCCGCGAGATCGCCCTGGCCTCGGCCGACCTGCGGGTGGTCGTCGCGCTCGGCGGGTTCGCCTGGCAGGCGCTCTGGCCCGCCCTCGGGGAGGCCGGTTACACGGTGCCCCGCCCGCGACCCTCCTTCGGTCACGGCGCCGAAGTGGAGCTCGTCTCCTCCTCGGGCACCCGGACATGGCTGCTGGGCTGCTACCACCCCAGCCAGCAGAACACCTTCACCGGCCGGGTGACCGCCCGGATGCTCGACGACCTCTTCACCAGGGCGAACGCCCTGCGCACCTTGTGAAGTCGATCACAAAGGGAAGATCGCACGGAATTATCCTGTGAAAAACTGATTTTCCTAACCAGCAGCGAAAAATCCGGCCCCGTTGCCGGAGGCGCCCCTGGCGCGTGGGGAGACGCGGAGGTATGCTTGTGAAAGGTTTCACAAGCCTCGAAACTTAAGGATGGCGTCACAGTGGACCGCAACTCCAAGCACATCGTGGTAGTCGGCGGAGGCTACGTCGGCCTCTACACCGTGCTGCGCCTGCAGCACACCCTTCGCAAGGAACTGCGCGACGGAAGCGTGCGAATCACCGTTCTCACCCCCGAGTCCCACATGACCTACCAGCCCTTCCTGCCCGAGGCGGCGGCCGGAAACCTCTCGCCCCGGCACGTGGTGGTGCCCCTGCGCCGGGTGCTCTCGAAGGCGACGATCCTCAACGGCAAGGTCTCCAAGGTCAACCACGCGGCCAAGTCGGTCACCTTCGCCCCCAACGTCGGCACGCCCCACGAGATCGAGTACGACATCGTGGTCATGGCCGCCGGTTCGGTCTCCCGGACCCTCCCCATCCCCGGCCTGGCCGACGCCGCGATCGGCTTCAAGACCGTCGGCGAGGCCATCGCGCTCCGCAACCGGGTGCTGGAGCTCCTCGACCGGGCCGAGAGCGACGACGACGAGGGCCTGCGCAGGCGCGCCCTGACGTTCGTCGTGGTCGGCGGCGGCTACGCCGGCATCGAGGCGCTCGCCGAGCTGGAGGACATGGCGGTCGACGCCGCCCGCTACTACCGCAACATCTCCCGTGCGGACATGCGCTGGGTCCTCGTCGAGGCCACCGACCGCATCCTGCCCGAGGTGGGCCCGGAGATGGGCAAGTGGACCGCCGAGCAGCTGCGTGAGCGCGGCATCGAGCTCAAGATGAACACCCGGCTGGACTCCTGCGAGGGCGGCCTGGTCAAGCTCTCCGACGGTGACGAGTTCGAGGCGGCCACCATCGTGTGGACCGCCGGTGTGAAGCCCAGCCCGGTCGTCAACGCCGGTGACCTGCCGCTGGACGAGCGTGGCCGGATCAAGGCCACCACCCGCCTGACCGTGGTCGGCGTCGAGGACGCCTACACGGCCGGCGACGTGGCGGGCGTGCCCGACGTGACCAACCCCGGTCAGTACTGCGCGCCCAACGCGCAGCACGCCGTACGGCAGGCCAAGGTCCTGGCCGACAACATCACCCGCAGCCTGCGCGGTCAGGAGCTGGTCGACTACCGCCACCGCTACGTGGGCTCCGTGGCCGGGCTGGGCCTGCACAAGGGCGTCGCCAACGTCTACGGGATCAAGGTCCGCGGGTTGCTCGCGTGGTTCCTGCACCGCACCTACCACCTGTCGCGGGTCCCCACCTTCAACCGCAAGGTCCGCGTGACCGCCGACTGGACCCTGGCGCTCTTCTTCAAGCGCGAGACCGTCTCCCTCGGGGAGATCGAGGAGCCCCGCACGGAGTTCCGCAGGGCGGCGGCGAGCTGAGCTCCGCGAGCCTTACGAGCTCCATGAGCTCCGAGGACGCGGAACCGGACGGTTCGAATCCGGAGGCGGGCGATGTCGCCCGCCTCCGGATTCGTCGTTTCACGTGGCTCTTCGTCCCATCCGGATCACCGGTATTCGGGGCGATCCGTAGATTTCCGGCCGCCGGACATGCGACGGTTGGCTCCAGCGGTTACGCATGAGTGGTCCGTTACGTATGATTACGGCGCCCCCGTAGCCCAATGGCAGAGGCAAACCCCTTAAAAGGGTTCGAGTGAGGGTTCGAGTCCCTCCGGGGGCACCTATGGAGACCCGCCGAATGGTGCCCCCGAGCAGTGGAAACGCGACCGTGGCTCTTTTCGTGGCGGCCACTCCCGCGCGGTTTGTCGCCGAACGGACGTCATCGGCCCGCGAATGCACTCATGGGTCTTTTCCCGGCGGGACGGCCGGCCGGACCGGCGGGGTGGCCGGCCCGGCGCCGGTGGGGCGGCCGGGCGGTGGACCGGCCTCGGGGCGTCACGCCGGGAAAGGCCCCGGGAGGGCCCGAGGAGAGCCGGGAAGAGCGCCGTCCGGGTGGCGGTGACGCACCGCCGTCGCCACCGTCACCGTGTCGCGCCCCGGGCGCGGGGCCGGGCGCGGGCAGGCGCGCCGGGCGTCCGGAACACCGCGAAAGCCCGATTCCCGCATTCTGGAGATCCCCAGGGTGGCGGGCATAAAATGAGGCCCGTGAGGGTTGAGGCGAGCATGACCGGCGTACGGGGATCGGGCAGCGGATGTCCGGGGCGGACGCGGACCTCGCGGACCTCGGGGCGCCTTTCCGGCGGGCGGCCGGTGAAACGGATGTGAGGCCCGGGAACCAGACGCGGCACCCGTTCGTTGACACCAGCGGCGGTAGCCGTGCGGCCATCCGAGCAACATGGATATCAACACGATACGGCCGTGTGACAACCGATCTAATACGCTGATCGCGTAGGTCGCAGCGTGGAGGCAGCGATGGAGAGCAGGAACCCCATTTTCAGTCGGCAGGCTAAGGGGAATCAGCAGGGCTGGGGCATGCCGACCCCCACCCCTGACCAGCTTCAGGGTATGTACGACACGCCCTCGTACGCGCCGCCCGCGCAGCGGGCGATGACGATCGACGACGTGGTCGTGCGCGGTTTCATCACGCTGGGCACGCTGGTCGTGACGGCGGCGGCGGCCTGGGTGCTCAACCTCGGCATGGTCGCGGCGATCGTCGGCGTCATCGTCGGCCTGGTGCTGGCCCTGGTGATCTCGTTCAAGCAGAGCACCAACCCGGTGCTGATCCTCGGTTACTCCGTCGCCTACGGTGTCGCCATCGGTGTGATCAGCCACGTCTACAACGATCTTTACGCCGGGATCGTCTTCCAGGCGGTGGTGGGCACGGCCCTGGCCTTCGGCGCCATGCTGACGGTCTACTCGCTGCGCATCATCCGGGTCACGCCGAAGTTCACCAAGTTCGTCGTGGCGGCGGGCCTGGGCCTGATGGGCCTCATGCTCGTCAACCTGCTGGCCGGGTTCTTCATCGAGGACGGCATCGGCATCCGCGCCGGTGGCCCGCTGGCGTACGTGTTCAGCATCGCCACGATCCTCATCGGCTGCTTCTTCCTGCTCCTCGACTTCGACCAGGTCGAGCGCGGGGTGCGGGACGGCGTCCCGGCGAGGTACTCCTGGCTGATGGCCTTCGGCCTCACCATGACGCTGGTCTGGATCTACCTGGAGATCCTGCGTCTGCTGAGCTACTTCAGCAGCAGCGACTGACGAATCCTCAAGGAGAGCCCCGCCGGAACCCCTCCGGCGGGGCTCTCCGGTTTTCCGGGCCGGGGCACGAGTGAACAGGCGGCGGCCGGGGGATGGACGAAGCACGACGGAAGAAGCATCGCGGGGCTTGCCATCTGCGCTTTCGTGATGCACTGTCGAGCAAAGGAGCCTATCCGTGGAGGTGCCCATGTCGTTGAACCACTCAATGGAGACGCAGAGCAAGCTGATCGCAAGGGTCCCGGACATCACGGGGCGCGCACTCCCGGAGTGGTTCCAGGCAATCGACAACGGCCCGTCGTTCCTCCGCTGCGACGAGCGCGCCACCTGGCTCGCCGACGAGCACGGGCTGTCCCACGGCTACGCCGCCGCCATCGTGCACGAGCACGAGCGGCACCGTCGTAACCGTTACCTGTAGAGGCCGCCGATCTCAGCCGAGCCCGCGCCATCCCGGTGGTGCGGGCTCCGACATGCCGGCCCACGACGGAGACCTGGATCGTGTTCGACGGGCCCGTCATGATGGACGTATGGATCATGACAGGGCACGTGCCTTCATCCGCGCCAACCACCGCGCGGTCATGCTGACCACGCACGCCGACGGCCGCCCCCAGCTCTCCCCGGTGACGGTGGGGATCGACGCGCGGGGGAATCCGATCATCAGCACCCGGGAGACCGCGGCCAAGGTCCGCAACCTGCGCAGGGACCCGAAGGTCTCGCTCTGCGTCACGACGGACGCCTTCTTCGGCGAGTGGGTCCAGATCGACGGCACGGCCGAGATCGTCCCGCTCCCCGAGGCGATGGAGCTCCTCGTCTCCTACTACCGCGACATCTCCGGTGAGCACCCCGACTGGGACGACTACCGGGCGGTCATGGAGAAGGACCGGCGGGTGATCGTGAGGATCGACATCACCCGGGCCGGCCCCGACGTCCACGGCTGACGGGTCCACGCAACCGGCGGGAGGCCGGGACGGGGCCGCGAAGGGTGAGAAGGGCACCTGTCCTGAGCCGTCCTGAGCCGTCCTGAGCTGCCCTGAGCTGCCCTGAGCGCCTTGAGCCGCCCGGATCCGTTCGACCCCCGGAGCGCCCCGGAGCGCCCCGGAGCGCCCCGGAGCCCGCCGAGCCGCCCGGAGCCGCCCGGAGTCCCTCGGAGTCGTTCGGGCCGGGGGCTCCGGCGCCGCCCGGGGCGCGTCGTCCCCGGGCGGCGCGCTCGGTCAGCTGAGGCGTTCCAGGACCATGGCCATGCCCTGGCCACCGCCGACGCACATGGTCTCCAGGCCGATCGCCTTGTCGTGGAAGGCCAGGCTGTTGAGCAGCGTCGAGGTGATCCGGGCACCGGTCATCCCGAAGGGGTGCCCCACCGCGATGGCACCGCCGTTGACGTTGAGCCGGTCGAGGTCGATGCCGAGGTCCCGGTAGGACGGGATGACCTGGGCGGCGAACGCCTCGTTGATCTCGACGAGGTCCACGTCGCCGATGGACATGCCCGCCCGGGCCAGCGCCTGCTTCGAGGCCTCGACCGGGCCGAGGCCCATGATCTCGGGGGACAGGCCGGTCACGCCGGTGGAGACGATCCGGGCCAGCGGGGTGATGCCCAGCTCGGCGGCCTTGGTGTCGCTCATCACGATCACCGCGGCGGCGCCGTCGTTCAGCGCGCAGCAGTTGCCCGCGGTGACCGTGCCGTCGGGCCGGAAGACCGGCTTGAGCCCGGAGACCGCCTCGTAGGTGGTCCCGGCGCGGGGGCCGTCGTCCTTGCTCACCACGGTGCCGTCGGGCAGGGTCACCGGGGTGATGTCCTTCTCCCAGAAGCCTCCTGCGATGGCCTTCTCCGCCAGGTTCTGGGACCGGACGCCGAACTCGTCCTGCTCCTGGCGCGAGACGCCCTTGAGCGCGGCGAGGTTCTCGGCGGTCTGGCCCATCGCCACGTAGATGTCGGGCAGCAGGCCGTCC
The DNA here is from genome assembly GCF_040640155.1 of Streptosporangium sp. NPDC023615. Taxonomy (NCBI): domain Bacteria; kingdom Bacillati; phylum Actinomycetota; class Actinomycetes; order Streptosporangiales; family Streptosporangiaceae; genus Streptosporangium; species Streptosporangium sp. NPDC023615. The sequence goes on along the minus strand of NZ_JBFABE010000030.1, from coordinate 43,980 downwards.
TCGCGCGGGTCGCGCCAGACCTCGCCGCCTCCCTCGGCTGCCCGGGCCGAGCGGGCGCGGGCGTCGTCGAAGAGCGCGTTCTGGGTGTCGGGCAGCGAGTCGGAGTTGCCCTTGGCGAAGCGGGAGACGCACTCCACGCCCGCGGAGACGAAGACGTCGCCCTCGCCCGCCCTGATGGCGTGCAGGGCCATCCGGGTGGTCTGCAGGGAGGACGAGCAGTAGCGGGTCACGGTGGTGCCCGGAACGGTGTCCAGGCCGAGCAGGGTGGCGACCACGCGGCCCATGTTGAAGCCCTGCTCACCGCCGGGCAGGCCGCAGCCCAGCATGAGGTCGTCGATCGTGGTCGGGTCGAGCTGGGGGACCTTGGCAAGCGCCGCCTGGATGATCTGTACGGTCAGGTCGTCGGGGCGGATGTCCTTGAGGGACCCCTTGAAGGCGCGTCCGATGGGCGAGCGCGCGGTCGCGACGATGACTGCCTCGGGCATGTGGCTCTCCTGGGTTCGTATCTGCTCCTGCAGCGGAGCGTACCGCGCGGTATGCGGGAATCCACGTCCCGGGGGTGGCCGAAACAGAATGTTGTACCGGACGCACAGGGCCCCGTCCGGAGACGGGGCCCGCCGTGCGGACCGGTCACGCGGCCGGCGCGCGGCCGGGCGTGCCGGATGCCGGCCGTGTGCGCGTGCCGGGTGTCAGCCGTACATGCCGGGAGCGGTGCCGTCGCCGTCCTTGATGCCGTGCAGGCCGCCCTTCTCGTCGCGCCACATCCGCCACCCGTTCTGGCTGCCGGTGAACCAGGCGGGCGGGACGCCCGGCCCGGCGACCCGCGTGCCGTCGGAGAGCCGGAACTCGCAGAGCGAGGCCACCGAGTAGAAGCCGGGAGGCTGGCCCTTGAGCGGGAGCGGCTTGGGGTCGGTCACGCAGAAGGACCAGGCGTGCGCGTCCCTGACGTCGGCGGCGCGGCCGGTGGGAAGGTCGAAGGCCGTGCCGGGCTTGCCGTGCCGCAGGAAACCGACCTTCTCCATGCGGGGCGGGAAGGCCAGCCACCAGCCCGCCTCGGGGACCTGCTCGGCGGAGATCTGCCCGAGCACCCGGCCGTCCTCGGCGGCCAGCCGGGCGAACCCGCCGTAGCGGCCCTCCTGGTCGACCGGGCGGACCACCGGTGCGAGCCCCGGGCTGCCGCTGGGGTAGACGCGCACCACCGAGGGGCGCATCCAGTTGATCCTGCCGTCGGAGAGGCGGACCGAGAACAGGCCGAAGGCGGAGGCCCGGTTCGTCTTCGGGTTGGTGTAGGGGGCGACGTACCCGACGAGGTCGGTCGCGGTCGCGCCGAAGGACCAGCCACCGGACAGGTCTATCCCGGTGCCGAGGGCGTCCTCGACCGGGACCCGCCAGAGGACCTTGCCGGTCCCCAGCTCGTGCGCCTCCAGGACGGGGTGGCGGGCCAGGCGGAGGAAGACCACCCGGGAGGCGTCGGACCACTGGGCCTCGGCGATGCCGGGCAGCCGCCAGGCGACCTTGCCGGTGAGCGGGTCGAGCACGACGACACGGGCGCCGGCCAGGGCGGTGTTCTCGGACACGCACACGTACGCCCCGCACCGCTGCGGCCCGAACGTGGAGTGCACCGGCCGGGTCCACCTGCGTGCCCCGGTCCGCCCGTCGAGCCCGACCAGCGTGGCCTTCCAGCGCCCCCGCCTGGCCGGATCGATCGCCACCGCGACGGTCCGCCCGGAGGCGGTCTCGACGATCGCCGGCGGGGAGACCCCCATGCCGGGCAGGCGGCCCGCCATGGTCGAGGGGTGAGCCCACAGCCTTCTGCCGGTGACCAGGTCCAGCGCCACGGTCTCGAGGGTGCCGTCGGGCTTCATGGAGGTCGTCGCGGCCACACCGCCGGCGACGGTGGTGCGGCTGACCGCGTTCATCTCGGTGTTGTGCCAGGTGGGATGGCTCGGGGTGGCCGCTTCACTGCCGGAGCAGCCGCCCAGGGTCAGAACTCCGGCGAGCACCAGGGACGGTTTCGCGAGGGGCCGGATCACGGGTATTCCACTCCAATGCGGGCGAGGCGTTACGGCGTCGCGGCGGAGGGTGACCGTGTTCAGGCGCGGTCGGGCCGCGCTCCGTGCCTGCGGCCGAGCATGGTGGCCCACCGTCCGTGAGGTCCGGTGGCGCGGCCGCCGACACGGGTCGCGATGACCTCGGCGCCGGGCTCCTCCGCGGCCTTGGCCGCCGCGAGGTAGATCGACTCGGCGCGCCGGGCCCGGGGTTCGGGCCACAGCTCCAACGCGCCGCACACAGAAGGTAGCACCGCGTAAGCGATCTGTAGATAACCTTGTGCAGATGGGTGGTAACGATCAAGGCCGAACATCTCCGCCGGGTTCGTGTCGAACTCCTGTCCCAGCAGGTCGGCGAAGGCCACCGTCCGCCCGCCCGCCTCGACCACCGCGACGGTCTGCGCCGCGGCGAGCTGGCGGCTCCAGCGCCGGGTCACCCAGCGCAGCGGCTGCGCGATCGGCCGTACCGTGCCCAGGTCCGGGCAGGTGCCCACGACCACCTCGGCCCCGGCCTCCCGCAGCCGCCGCACGGCCTTGTGCGCAGCCCGACCGAGAGGGAGTCGCCGAGCATCGTCAGCCGGATCGGCTCGCCGCCGAAGGGCCCGTAGACGCCGTCGGACGGCGGCCCCTCCATGCCGTGGGGGCGGCCGACCGCGCGGCGGGCCACCAGCGCCTCGGCCAGCAGCAGCCCGTAGGCCGCCGCGCCGAGCGCGGTGACGCCCCCTCCGCCGACCGCGGCCGCGGCGGCGATGCGGCGGGCGGCACGCGCCGTCCCGGGCGTCCGGATCACGAGGCGTCGCTCCCTCCGTGCGGGGCGGTAGCGTTGCCTTGGAACCCACGCCGAGGCCCGCCACCCCCATGGGATCACGGCGCACGACAAACAAGCTGACCCAGCTTTGGTATTTCGAGGTGATTATCCCGGTGCGCGTACATGATTCGCTCGTCGAGCTGATGGGCAACACCCCCCTCGTCCGGCTGCACAAGGTGACCGAGGGGATCGGTGCCCAGGTGCTCGCGAAGGTGGAGTACTTCAACCCCGGCGGCTCGGTCAAGGACCGCATCGCGGTGCGGATGATCGACGCCGCCGAGAAGTCGGGCGAGCTGCGCCCGGGGGGCACGATCGTGGAGCCCACCTCGGGCAACACCGGGATCGGCCTGGCCATCGTGGCCCAGCAGCGGGGGTACCGCTGCCTGTTCGTGGTGCCGGACAAGGTGGCCCAGGACAAGATCTCGGTCCTGCGCGCGTACGGCGCCGAGGTCGTGGTCTGCCCGACCGCGGTCTCCCCCGACCACCCCGACTCCTACTACTCGGTCTCCGACCGGCTGGCCAGGGAGACGCCGAACGCCTGGAAGCCCGACCAGTACTCCAACCCGCAGAACACCGAGAGCCACTACCACTCCACCGGTCCGGAGATCTGGGAGCAGACCGAGGGCAGGATCACCCACTTCGTGGCGGGCGTCGGCACCGGCGGCACGGTCAGCGGCACCGGCCGCTACCTCAAGGAGATCTCCGGCGGCCGGGTCAGGGTCATCGGCGCCGACCCCGAGGGCTCGGTCTACTCCGGCGGCACCGGGCGCCCCTACCTGGTGGAGGGCGTCGGCGAGGACATCTGGCCGGCCAACTACGACACCACGATCTGCGACGAGATCATCGCGGTCTCCGACCGGGACTCCTTCGGCATGACCCGGCGCCTGGCCCGCGAGGAGGCGCTGCTGGTGGGCGGCTCCTGCGGCATGGCGACGGTCGCCGCGCTGCGGGTGGCCGAGCGGGCCGGGCCGGACGACGTGGTCGTCGTGCTGCTGCCGGACGGCGGCCGCGGCTACCTGTCGAAGATCTTCAACGACGAGTGGATGGCCGACTACGGCTTCCTGACCACCCCCAGCGAGGAGGGCCTGGTCAAGGACGTGCTGGTCCGCAAGGGCCCCGGCATGCCGGAGTTCGTGCACACCCACCCGCACGAGTCGGTCGACACGGCCATCGCGATCATGCGCGAGTACGGGGTGTCGCAGCTCCCGGTGATGAAGGAGGAGCCGCCGGTCATGGCCGCCGAGGTGGTCGGCTCGATCCTGGAACGCGACCTGCTGGACGCCCTCTACCGGGGCCGGGTGCGGCCGACCGACCCGATCGCCTCGCACATGTCGCAGCCGCTGCCGACGATCGGCGCGGGCGAGCCGATCTCCATCGCCGTCGAGGCGCTGGAGAAGGCCGACGCGGCGGTCGTCCTGGACGACGGCAAGCCGGTCGGCCTGCTGACCCGCCAGGACCTGCTGGCCTTCCTCGCCAACCACTGACCGGACCCCGGGGCGGGGGGCCGTGCCGTGCTCCCGCGGTCAGGGAGTCTCCGGCCGGAGCGGGAACTCCGCCATGACCTCCCACGCCCCGGACCGGGTGGGGCCGGCCAGCAGCCGCCCGCCGAGCGCCTCGACGCGCTCGGCCATCCCCACCAGGCCGAAACCGCCGCCAAGGCGGCTGATCCGCGCGTCGGTCACCGAGCCGTAGTTGCGCACCTTCAGCCGCACGGTGGTCCCGGTCCAGGGGACGTGCCCGCTCCAGGGGTCCGGGTCGGGGCGGTCGGCCAGCTTCAGGTCGGCCTCGATCCAGCCGGTGCCCGGGGCGTGCCGCCGGACGTTGGTCAGCGACTCCTGCAGGACCCGGTGAAGGGTGGTCATCACCTCGGGGGCCACGGTGTCGTCGGTAATGCCCTGGCCGATCTCGAAGGCCACCTGGGGGCCGGCCGAGGAGAAGCGCTCCACCATCGTGCGCATGTCCATGAGCGTGCTGCCCGGTGAGCGGGCGGCCTGGTCCTGGGCGCGCAGCACGCCGACCAGCCGGCGCATCGACGTCAGGGCGTCGGCGCCGGCGCCTGCGATGGCCTCCAGCGAGGGGACCACGGCCTCGGGTTTCTGCTCGGCGACGACCTTGGCCGCCTGGGCCTGCACCACGATCCCGGTGATGTGGTGGGCCACCAGGTCGTGCAGCTCCCTGGCGAGCTCCAGGCGCTCGGCCCGCCGTACCGAGTCGACGGCCTCGCGGCGGCGTTCCATCTGGAAGCGGAGGTAGGCGCCGGTCCCGGCGGCGAAGGACCAGCCGACGAAGATCAGGAACCCGACCGCCACCCCGGCGCTCGCCTCGGGGATGCGCGCGCACGAGATCTCCAGCACGACCATCGTGGCCAGCGCGAACAGCGAGGCCCGCCGGACCGGCTCGATGGAGCGCAGGCCGCCCACGACGAGGATCAGCAGCGCCCCGGTCTCGGCCAGGCCCGGCGTGCCGTCCGCGCCGGAGCTCCCGATGATCAATGTGGCCAGGACCGACACCACCAGCAGGACGCGCAGGTCGCTCACGCGGTGCCGCCGGCGCCGCAGCACCGCCGCGATGCCCAGGCCCCCGCACACCGAGGTCAGCCACCCCACGCCGTCGGGCGCGGACGCCCACAGCAGCACGTCGATCAGGAGCAGCAACAGGAGCCAGCCGATCAACGCGATCTCGCTGAGTCTCTTGACCCAGTACACGAGCCGGCTGTTCTCTCCCACGGTCACCGAGCCTAGGCCCGACGGCCGACATTCGTATCGGCCGTTCGGCCGAGCGTCCCCGGCCTGGACCGGACCTTCAGGGGAGGTGGCGCGATGCCCCCGGCGCGGATGCTGGAGGGGTCGCGGAGGGAAGAGACGGGGAGAAGAGATGACCATCGTGGGGATACTGCTGCTGATCGCCGGCCTTCTGGTCGGTGTGGTCCTGGTGCTGGCCGACCCGGTGCTGCTCTCGCGGATCGGCGAGGACCACGCCGACCGGCGGGACGGGGACGTGAGGGGAGGGGCGGCCCGGGCCGGTGGGGAGCGGCTCTCCTGGCGGTGAGGGCGCGGCCGTAGCAAGTAGCGTGGACCCATGAACCATGGATTCGAGACGCTGGCGATCCACGCGGGTCAGGACCCCGACCCCCACACGGGGGCCGTGGTGCCGCCGATCTACGCGGTGTCCACGTACAAGCAGGACGGTGTGGGCGGGCTGCGCGCCGGATACGAGTACAGCCGGTCGGCCAACCCCACCAGGACCGCCCTGGAGGAGGCCATGGCGGCGGTCGAGGGCGGTGCCCGGGGGCTGGCCTTCGCGTCGGGCCTGGCGGCCGAGGACACGGTGCTGCGGGCCCTGTGCAGGCCGGGGGACCACGTGGTCATCCCGAACGACGCCTACGGGGGCACCTACCGCCTGTTCGCGAGGGTCCACGAGCGCTGGGGGCTGCACTACGACCCGGTCCCGCTGGGTGACCTGAAGGCGGTCGCGGCGGCCATGACCCAGAAGACCAGGCTCATCTGGGTCGAGACGCCCACCAACCCGCTGCTCGGTGTCGCCGACATCGCGGCCCTGGCCCAGCTCGCCCGTGACTGCGGGGCGCTGCTGGTGGTGGACAACACCTTCGCCTCGCCGTACCTGCAGCAGCCGCTCGCGCTCGGCGCGGACGTCGTCGTGCACTCCACCACCAAGTACGTGGGGGGCCACTCCGACGTGATCGGCGGCGCGCTCGTCGCGCGCGACGCCGCGGTGGGCGAGGAACTCGCCTACCACCAGAACGCGATGGGCTCGGTGCCCGGGCCGTTCGACGCGTGGCTGACGCTGCGCGGCCTCAAGACGCTCGGGGTGCGGATGGACCGTCACTGCGAGAACGCCGAGCGGGTGGTGGACCTGCTGCTGGCCCACCCCCGGGTGACCTCGGTGCTCTACCCGGGCCTGCCCGACCACCCCGGTCACGAGGTGGCGGCCAAGCAGATGAAGCGCTTCGGCGGCATGGTCTCCTTCCGGGTCGCCGGCGGCGAGGCCGAGGCGGTCGAGGTGTGCGACCGGACCAGGCTGTTCATCCTGGGTGAGTCGCTCGGCGGGGTGGAGTCGCTGATCGAGCACCCCGGGCGGATGACGCACGCCTCCGTGGCGGGGTCGCCGCTGGAGGTGCCCGGCGATCTCGTCCGCCTGTCGGTGGGCATCGAGTCGATCGACGACCTGCTCGCCGACCTGGCCCAGGCGCTGGGCTAGCCGGGCCGTCCCGGCGGGGCGGCCGCCCGGGCCGCGGGGGCGCGGCCCGGGCTCGAGGACGCACGTCCGGGGACCGGGTTCGAGGACGCGGGCTCGAGGACGCCGGCTCGGGGGCCGGGCTCGAAAACGCGGGCCCGGAGCGGGGCCCGGCCGAGGGCCCGGCTCAGACGGGGTCCCCCCAGACCATCAGCACCAGGATGACGATCCAGATCAGCACGATCACACCGGACAGCGCGGCGATCCGGCCGGTCTGCACCTTGGCGTCGTCGTCGGGGCTGTCGCTGGTCAGGACCCTGATGGCGGTGCCCTGGTCGCGGTCCACCATGACCAGCAGCACCGCGGCGACGATGAAGAGCGTCATGGACACCGACAGGTACGGCCTGCTGAGGAACTCGCGGCCCAGCAGCACCCCGAACACGAGGACCCCGACGGACGCGATGCCGTAGACGCGCGTGGTCTTGTGCAGGTACCGCAGGACGCCGACGTCCTTGGCCCGGATGAATCTGGGGGTGGACATGGTGGCGGCGGTGATCGGCCCGAGGGCGAAGATGGCGAATCCGATGTGCAGCCAGAGCAGCAGGTCTGTCATGCGCCAGAGACTAGTCTCCGGCGATCTCGCCCGGGTAGGCACGGTGGTCGCCGACCGGCCACCGTGCGCACCTCGTGACACACGCGGGCCACGAGCGTCAGCGCGACGAGGACCCCGGCGGGCGTCGGGCTCATGTTCTCTCCCCTTCCGGTACGGATGGTGCGTACCGGTGGACGGGGCCGGGCGGGGCGGGGGGTTCCGATCCGGTCACGGTCGGGTCAACGCGCGCCAAAGATCGTACAAAATGACCAATCTTCGCATTCTTGCTCTGAGTACCCCGGGCGGGTCAGTAGGATCGCTGACGAGCTCGTTCCCGTGTGAGAGGACCTGCGGCGGTGAGGCCGCGGTCGTGCCGGGCGGGCGTTTCCATCGGGTAGGACGGCACAAGGGAGTGCCCCGTGAGCATCAGACATGTCGAGCCGTACAGCGAGGAGTGGCGCGAGCGACCGGCCCGCTACGCGGCCGGAGTCACCAGGGCGTTGGGGGAGCAGGTGGAGGACTGGTGGTCCGGGCCCTGTGACCCGCGCACCGTCACCGTCCGGCTGGCCCGGGGGGAGGCGCTGGTCTGGGACGAGGAGAGCGGCTGGCGCCACGGCCGCTACCTGAGCGGTGACCGGGAGACCCCCACCGTCCTGGCCGGGGCCCGCTACCTCGGCGGCGGCCTCCTGCTCGCCCCCGAGCGGATCGGCTCCGCCATCGCCGACGCCCGCGCGGGCGTCGGCAACAGCACGGCCTGGCGGCCCTGCTACCGCTCGTACCGCCACCGCCGCGACGGCTTCGACCTCGCGCTCGGCCGCTACGTCGCCTACGCGGACGCCTGACCGCCGCCCCGGCGATCGCCAGGAGGCGGCGGCCCGGCGGGCGCGGCGGATCAGCGGGTACGGCGGGTCCGCAGGAAGTCGCTGACCACGTACTCTCCCAGGCGGTCGGCGCCGGTGGAGAAGACCCGGCCGCCGTTGCGGCGTCCCACCTCGTTCACGAAGTCCCGCAGGCGCTCGTCGTCGGCGAGCATGAAGACGTTCAGCGTGGCCCTGCGCCGGGTCATCTTGTCGACCTCGGCGAGGGTCAGCTCCAGCGTCTCGGAGGCGGGCGGCCAGGCGAAGGCGGCCGACCCGTCGCGCCGCAGGTGGGCGGTGGGCTCACCGTCGGTGACCACGAGCACGACCGGCTCGAAGTCGGGGTGGCGGTCCAGGTGGCGCCCGGCGATCAGCAGGGCGTGGTGCAGGTTCGTGCCCTGGACCATGTCCCACTCCAGGCCCGCCAGCTCGTCGGGCTGCAGCACCCGGGCGTAGTTGGAGAAACCGATGATCTGCACCGAGTCCTGGGGGAACTTCGAGGTCACCAGGGCCTGGAGCGCCATCGCGGTCTGCTTGGCGGCGGCCCAGGTGCCGCGCAGGGCCATCGAGTACGACAGGTCCACCAGCAGGCAGACCGCCGCGGCCGTGCGCCGCTCGGTCTCGGCCACCTCGAAGTCGTCCACCGTCAGGGTCACCGAGCCGGTGCCCCCGGAGCGCCGGACGCCGTTGACCACGGTGCGGACCACGTCGATCGGCTGCTCGTCGCCGAACCGCCACGGGCGTGACGAGCCGGTGAGCTCCCCGGCCGAGCCCGCGTCCACCTGGTCGTGGTCGCCGCGCCGTCCCCCCTCCAGGGAGGTGAAGACGCGGCGCAGCGCGGTCTCGCCCAGCCTCCGGACGGCCTTGGGGGTGAGCTCCACCTTGCCGCGCCGGCGGCGGAGGTACCCCTGGGCCTCCAGTTCGCGCTCGACCCGCCTGAGCGCCTCCAGGTCGTCCACGGCGGAACGGCCCAGGGCACGCCGGATCGCGTCCTCGTCGATGTCGTCCATCCGCGCGCCGGGATAGTCCTGGCGGAGCGAGGCCTCCAGCTGCGCCAGGTCGGCGAGCTCGTCCAGCGCGCCCACCGCGTCGGACATCCCCATCGGCTCCTCGCCGCCGAACCGCTCCGGGGTGTCCCAGGCCAGGTCGGGACGGCGGGCGTGGAGGGACTCGCCCAGGCGGCGCATCTGCTCGTCCAGCCCGGCCTGCCGCAGCGTCTGCTCGACCAGCGCGCCGAGCTCCTCGCGCTGGGCCGGGCTCAGCGAGGCCAGCAGGCGCTGGGTGGCCGCGGCCCGGCGGGCCAGGGTGTCGACCAGCTCCTCCAGGTTCCGCGGCGCCTCCGGGAACATGTCCCCGTACTTCTCCATGAAGCGCTCGAAGTCGGCCTGGGTGTGCTCGCCGCGGGCGTCCCGGTCGAGCATGTCGTTCAGGTCGGTCATCATCTCCCTGACCCGCTCCATGGCGGCCGGGTCGGGGTTCTCCAGCGCCTGGCGCATGCCGCGGAACTGGCTGTCGAGCACCTCCCTGCGCAGCAGGTCGCGCAGTTCCTCGAAGGTCCGCCGGGCGGCCTCCGAGCGCCAGCCGTACTCGCCCAGCTCCCGGATGGCGCTCGCGGTGTCGTCGGGGAGCGCGGCCAGCTCGGCCTCGCGCAGCCGGGCGTCGTCGGAGGGGTCGGGGAACAGCTCGGCCCGCTCCTGGCCGATCGCCTTGTCCAGCAGCGCCCTGGCCCTCTCCAGGGTGCCGTCCAGGCGGCCGCGCTCGCGCAGCTCACGCCTGCGCCGCCGCACCTCGCGGAGCAGGTCCTCCAGGCCGCGCCGGTCCTGTGCCCCGGGCAGCCCCTCCCTGAGCAGGTCGCGCAGGGCGTGGGCGGGGTTGGAGCCGGACAGGACCGCGTCGCCCATCCGGTCCAGCGCCGAACGGACGTCGTAGGGCGGGGCGAGCGGATCGGGCCCGTCCCGGTATTCGCCGTAGCGATAGCTCATGCGGACCCCCTAGGTGCGGTAGACCGTCGTACCGTCCACCTCGTCCTTGGACAGACGGCGCAGGAGGTAGAGACCCTCCATGGCGAACTCCAGCGCTGCGGCGGCGTGCCCGGGGGACTCGTCGCCGATGCCGAGCTGGGACATGATCCTCGCCAGGCCCGGGACGGGGCCGACCCGGCGCAGCAGCTCGGCGGCGGGGACCGTCACCCCCGACTCGACCTGGGCCCCCTCGGAGAACCTCTCCAGCAGCGGGTTCAGGTCGCTGCCGCCGAGCGTGCCGCGGAAGGTCTCGGCCACCGCCCTGCGCAGCAGGTGCGAGAGCACCTCGATCTCCCGGCCCTCCTCGCTGACCTCGAACTCCACCTTGCCGCGCAGGGTGTGCACGATGCCCGGCAGGTCGGCCACCCGGGCCACCGCGTGGTCCTCGCCGGTCAGCGCCGCCCGCCGTACGGCCGAGGCGGCCGCGGTCTCGGCCGCGGCGATGGAGAAGCGGGCCGAGACCCCCGAGCGCGAGTCCACCGCGGTGGACTCCCGGACCAGCCGGGTGAAGCGGGCGATCACCTCGACGAGGTGGTCGGGCAGGTCGGCGCCCACCTCGCCGAGCGCGGCCTCCTGGCGGATCAGGACGAGCTCGGTCTCCACCGACAGCGGGTAGTGGGTACGGATCTCGGCGCCGAAGCGGTCCTTCAGCGGGGTGATGATCCGGCCCCGGTTGGTGTAGTCCTCGGGGTTGGCGCTGGCGATCAGCAGGATGTCCAGGGGCAGGCGCAGGTTGTAGCCCCTGACCTGGATGTCGCGCTCCTCCAGCACGTTGAGCAGCGAGACCTGGATCCGCTCGGCCAGGTCGGGCAGCTCGTTGACGGAGAACACGCCCCGGTTGCTCCGGGGGACCAGCCCGTAGTGGACGGTCTCCGGGTCGCCGAGCGTCCGCCCTTCGGCGATCTTGATGGGGTCGACGTCGCCGATCAGGTCGCCGACGGAGGTGTCGGGGGTGGCGAGCTTCTCGCCGTACCGGTCGTCCCGGTGCTTCCAGGAGATCGGCAGCTCCTCGCCCGTCCCGGCCGCCAGGCGGCGGCAGCGGGCGCAGGAGGGCTCGTAGGGATGGTCGTTGATCTCGCAGCCCTCGACGACGGGGGTCCACTCGTCGAGAAGCCCGGTCACGGTGCGGATCAACCGGGTCTTGCCCTGGCCGCGCTCTCCGAGCAGGACCAGGTCGTGCCCGGCGAGCAGGGCCCGCTCCAGGTAGGGCAGGACGGTGTCGTCGAAGCCCACGATGCCCGGGAACCGCGGCTCCCCGGCCCGCAGGCGGGCCAGGAGGTTCTCGCGGATCTCGGCCTTTACCGTACGGTGAATATGGCCGCTCGCGCGCAGCTCGCGCAGAGTACGTGGCTCTGGGATATGAGGCACGGGATCGAGCCTACGTCCACAACGCCCCGTCCGGCACTCCTCCCCTCCTTGAGGATCTTGAGGATCCGGTGCGGCGATATTGCGGGCGATCGGGGTGAGTGCTTGTCCCGGCAGTGGGGACAATCGCTCCAGGAGCGGGCACCGCAGGGCTCCCGTCACGGCTCCCGCCACGGGACGCCCGGCGGCCCCGGCGGGAGTCACGACCGACAGGGAGGGGCGGACGAGTGGCGCTGATGACGAGTCGTTTCGCCGACGGCCTCGCGACGGGGACCGATCTGGTCACCGCGGCCGAGACCGCCGTGCGCCGGGCGCTGTCCGGCCTGTCCGGGCCGGCGGACCTGCTCTGCTTCTTCATCTGCGGGGAGGACCCGGACGAGGTCTCCCGGGCGGGACTGCGCGCGATGGCCATGGCGCCGGGCGCCGCCGTCGTGGGGTGCAGCGCCACCGGGGTCATCGGGGACGGCCAGGGGGTCGAGGTCACCCCCGCGGTCAGCGCCTGGGCCGCCACCCTGGAGGGGGCCCGGCTGACGACCTTCGCCCTCGACACGCTCAAGACCGAGGACCGCTTCGTGGTGGTGGGCCTGCCCGACAGGGCCCCCGACGACCGGGCGGCCATCCTGCTCACCGACCCCTACAGCTTCCCCACCGACGGCTTCGTCGAGCGCTCCGCCGAGGTCCTGGGCGACCTCCCGCTGATCGGCGGCCTGGCCAACGCCATCCGGGGGCGCGGGGCGGTGCGGCTCTTCGCCGACGGGCAGGTCCACACCGAGGGCGCGGTGGGGGTGCTGCTCAGCGGCGACGTCAACGTCGCCACCGTGGTCAGCCAGGGCTGCCGCCCGATCGGCCCGACCATGGCCGTCACCTCCGCCGAGGACAACCTCCTGCTGGAGCTCGCCGGGCAGCCCGCCCTGGCCCGGCTGGAGGAGATCGTCAGCGCCCTGGACGAGGACGACCGCGACCTGGTCGCCTCCGGCCTGCAGATCGGCGTCGCCATGGACGAGTACGCCGAACGGCACGAGCGCGGCGACTTCCTGATCCGGGGCGTGCTCGGCATCGACCCCGAGCGGGAGGCGGTGGCCATCGGCGACGTCGTCGAGATCGGCCGTACCGTCCGCTTCCAGGTCCGTGACGCCGCCACCGCCGACGAGGACCTGTACGAGCTGCTGGACGCCCACCGCGAGGAGTTCGGCCGGGTGGACGGCGCCCTGCTGTTCTCCTGCAACGGCCGCGGCTCGGCCATGTTCGGCAGCGCCGACCACGACGCCGTCGCCGTCCACGACACGCTGGGACCGGTCGGGGTGGCCGGGTTCTTCGCCGCCGGCGAGGTGGGCCCGGTGGGCGGCAACAACCACGTCCACGCCTTCACGGCCTCGGTCCTGGTCTTCTCCGCCCGCCCGGCCCCCGACCGCCCGTGAGGCCCCCCGCCCGCCCGTGAGGCCCCCCGACCGCCCGTGAGGCGATCCTCGGTGGCGGCGGAAGGGGAGGCCCCCACCGGCCGCCGGTGGGCTTCGGTGCGGGGCGGGCGGGGTGGCGGTCGTACGATGACGGCATGGCAGACCTCCGGGTGGTCCCCCAGGTGACCTACGACGACGTGGTCGTCGCGCGCGGGCTGCTGGCCGACGTCGCGCTGCGCACCCCGCTGCTCCACTCGCACGTGCTCTCCGGCGTCGTGGGCGGGCCCGTCCACCTCAAGTGCGAGAACCTGCAGCGCTCCGGCTCGTTCAAGATCCGGGGGGCGTACGTGAGGATCGCCGGGCTGACCGGGGACGAGCGGCGGCGGGGGGTGGTGGCGGCGAGCGCGGGCAACCACGCCCAGGGCGTGGCGCTGGCCTCCGGGCTGGTCGGGACGGCCGCGACCGTCTACATGCCCCGGGGGGCGCCGCTGCCCAAGGTGGCCGCGACCCGCTCCTACGGCGCGGAGGTGGTCTTCGCGGGGGACACCGTGGACGTCGCGCTGGAGCGGGCCCGCGAGCACGCCGAGCGGACCGGGGCGGTGTTCATCCATCCCTTCGACCACGCCGACGTCATCGCCGGGCAGGGCACGATCGGGCTGGAGATCGTCGAGCAGCTCCCCGAGGTCGGCACGATCGTGATGTCGCTGGGCGGCGGCGGGCTGGCCGCCGGGGTGGCGCTCGCGGTCAAGTCGCTGCGGCCGGGGGTACGGATCGTGGGCGTGCAGGCCGAGCTGGCCGCCGCCTACCCGGCGTCGCTGGCCGCGGGGCACCCGGTCGACGTCAGGCCCGCCCTGACGATGGCCGACGGCATCGCGGTGGGCCGGCCGGGGGAGCTGCCCTTCGAGCTGATCCACTACCTGGTGGACAGCGTCGTGACCGTCACCGAGAGCGAGATCTCCCGGGCCCTGGTTCTCTGCCTGGAGCGCGCCAAGCAGGTCGTCGAGCCGGCGGGCGTGGCAGGGGTGGCCGCGATCCTGGCCCACCCCGAGGTCTTCGAGCCGCCGGTGGTGGCGGTGCTGTCGGGGGGCAACATCGACCCGCTGCTGCTGGCCAAGGTCCTGCGGCACGGCCTGGCCGCCGCCGGGCGCTACCTCACGCTGAGGGTGCCGCTGGCGGACCGGCCGGGCGCGCTGGCGACGCTGCTGTCCCGGCTGGCCGACCTGGGCACGAACGTGCTCGACATCGTCCACCAGCGGCTGGGCATGCACCCGGGCGAGGTCGAGGTCCAGCTCCAGCTGGAGACCAAGGGGCCGCTGCACTCCGAGGACGTCCTGGGCTCCCTGCGGGCGGACGGGTACAAGGTCGTCTGCGCCTGAGGCGGCGGGGACGGCAGCGGCCCCGCCCCCGACGCGCCGCCCTTCCGCCCGCGTTCCCCGCCGTCCCCGCCGCCGTCAGTGTCCTGACGCCCCCGGGGTGGCCCGCAGGTAGGCGAGCACGGCCAGGACGCGGCGGTTGTCGTCGGCGGCGGGCTGCAGGCCGAGCTTGCCGAACAGGCTCCCGATGTGTTTCGACACGGCCACCTCGGTGACGCCCAGCGTCCTGGCGATGGCCGCGTTCGAGAAGCCCTCCGCCATGTGCTGGAGCACGTCGAGCTCGCGCGGGGTGAGGCGGGCGAGCGGAGAGCGGTTCCGGCTCAGCAGGCGGCGCACCACCTCGTGATCGACGACGACGCCTCCGGAGGCGACCTGCTCCACCGCCGCCAGGAACTCGGCGGTGTCGGCCACCCGCTCCTTCAGCAGGTAGCCGATCGCTGCGGCGTGCGAACGGAGCAGCTCGGCCGCGTACTCCTGGGCCACGTACTGGCTGAGCACGAGGATCGGCAGGCCCGGCCGCTCCCGCCGCAGGCGGATCGCCGCGCGCAGCCCCTCGTCACGCTGGTCGGGCGGCATGCGCACGTCGGTGACGACCAGGTCGGGCTCGTGCGCCTCCACCGCCTCCAGCAGGGCGGGCACCTCGCCGACCTGGGCGACCACGACGTGGCCCGACAGGGACAGAAGCTGCGCGAGCCCCTCGCGCAGCAGCACGGAGTCCTCGGCGATCACGATCCGCACGGGATCTCCAGACGGAGCGTGGTGGGGCCGCCGGCGGGGCTGGCGACGAGCAGCCGCCCGCCCAGCGCGTCGGCCCGGTCCGCCAGACCCTGCAACCCGGTTCCGTGCCCGGCGGCGGCCCCGCCCCGCCCGTCGTCGGTGATCGTCACCTCGAGCAGCCCCCTGACCAGCCCGACCGTCACCTCCACCTCACGCGCGCCGCTGTGCTTGGCGGCGTTCGAGAGGGCCTCGCTCACCGTGAAGTACACGGCGCCCTCCACGGCGGCCGGCAGGCGGCCGGGCAGCCGTACCCTCACGCGCAGCGGGAGCGGCGACTGCGCGGCCAGTTCGTCGACGGCCGCGCCGATGCCGCGGTCGGTCAGCACGTGCGGGTGGATGCCCTGCACCACCTCGCGAAGCTGCCGCAGCGCCCGCCGGGACTCCTCGTGGAGGGCGCCGACCTCCGCGTCGTCGCCCAGGCGCATCCGCAGGAGGCCCAGGCGCATCGACAGGGCGAGCAGGCTCTGCTGCACGCCGTCGTGCAGGTCCCGCTCGATCCTGCGGCGTTCGGTCTCGAACCCCTCGACCAGCCTGCTGCGCGAACGCTGGATCTCGACGAGCCGGCCGGTGCCGCCGGTCGTGAGGAACCGGCGGGCGATCGCGGCGCGCGCTCCGGCCACCGCGGCCAGCACGTACGCCGATCCGATCGTCACCACGACGCCGATCGGCGGCGTGAGCCAGATCCACTCGCCGAGCCGCAGCCCGGCGGGCACGGCGGCCGGCGGCAGGAGGAGCACCACGGCCGGGCCGAACAGAGTGCTCGACGTCAGCAGCACCGTCGCGACGGACACGGCCAGCTCGACGGGCCACAGCACGGTCGCGGCGAGCAGGCCGTACCCCAGCACCCGCCACCGGTCCGGCGGCGGCGCCCAGCGCGCGTCCACCAGCCTCAGCCGCGCCCGCTCCAGGGCGGCGTAGGGCCCGGTCAGCCGGGCGAGGGCCGCGAGGATCGCGATCCCCGCGACCACGACGCTGAGCAGCACCCCGGACGTGCCGAGCACCACGACGACCACCAGGGCGACCGCGCCCGTCACCGCTCCCGACGCCAGGTAGGCCAGGCAGCGCAGCGGCCAGAGGGAGAGCAGGAACCGCTGCGGGCCGCTCGCCATCGCTTCCCACGGGGTGGACATCCTGGCAGGGTACGGCCGCGGGCGGCGCCTGCCCATATGGCTGGCTATACCTCCGGCACGCCTCCAGCGGGATTCCCGCCGACCGCCACGGGCCGCGACCGTTGGGGCATGAAGCGCGTGACGAGACGTGGCAAGCAGATCCTCGACATCCTCCACTACACCACCTCGGTCGGATGGCTGGGCGTCGGCCTCACCCAGCTCGCCCTGAACCTCTTCGCCCTGTCCGTACCCGAGCTGCGGGTCCCCGTCCACGAGATCGCCCACCTGCTCGACCGGTGGGTGCTGATCCTGCTCGCCCTCGGTTCGCTGGTCACCGGCGTGCTGCTGGGGCTGAAGACGAAGTGGGGTCTGGTGCGGTACCGGTGGGTGCTGGTGAAGCTGCTGCTCACCCTGGCCCTGATGGTCTTCGCGCCGGTGTGGCTGGGCGGCTGGGTGGTCGAGGCGATCCGCCGGGCCGAGCTGCTCGACCCGGCCTACTCGGCCGTCCGTGACGACCTGCTGAGGGGCTCGGTGGTCATGGTGGGCACGCTGGCGCTGATGGTGGTCGTCTCCGTGGTGAAACCGTGGGGCAGGGTCGCCCCCCGGCGGCGCCACGGGACCGTGGCCGGGCCCGGTGCCGGGGCCACGTCATCGGGCCGTGACGGGACGCCGAAGGGCGGGGGAGGCTGACGGGCCGGGGAATCCGCGCGTGCCGGACGGCCGGCGCGCGGGGAGGACCCCGGGAGGAGCGTCACCAGGCGGTGGGCTTCCTGGGGGTGAACAGCCAGGCGTCGAAGAGGGCGTCGAGGTCCCTGCCGGAGATCCTCTCGGCCAGGGCGATGAACTGCGGGGTGGTGACGTTGCCGTAGCGGTGCTCGGCGGCCCACTCCCGCAGGAGCCTGAAGAACGCCGGGTCGCCGATGCGCTGCCTGAGCGCGTGGAGCGTCATGCCGCCCCGGGTGTAGACGGAGTTGTTGAACAGGTCGTCGGCCCTGGCCCTGCCCGGGGCGTAGCTCCAGATCGGGTCGTCGGCGGCGGCCGAGTGGTTCCTGCGGAAGAGCTGCTCGGCGGTGGCCCGGCCCTCGTGCTCCGACCAGAGCCACTCGGCGTAGGTGGCGAAGCCCTCGTTGAGCCAGAGGTCCCGCCAGCGCTTGATACTGAGGCTGTCGCCGAACCACTGGTGGGCCAGCTCGTGGGCGATGATCGAGTCGTCCGGCGCGAACCCGCCGTACATGGGCTTGGTCTGGTTCTCCAGGGCGTAGCCGGCGGGGAAGTCGTCGACCACGCCGCCGGTGGAGGAGAAGGGGTAGGGGCCGAACAGCGTGCTCCAGTGGTCGGTGACCCTGCCCGAGGTGTCGTAGAGGTGCTGGAGCTCGCCGCGGTACTTGGGATCGACGGCGGCCAGGTTCTTCAGGCCCCCCGGCGTCCTGCCCTGGCGCATCTCGAACCTGCCCAGCGTCATGGTGGCCAGGTAGCTGGCCATCGGGTGGTTCTCCCGCCACTGGAAGGTCGTCCGGCCGTTCGTGGTCCTGGGCGTGCCGACCAGCTCGCCGTTGGCCAGCGCGGTCAGGCCGGCCGGGACGGTGATCGAGAAGTCGTAGCGCGCCTTGTCCGACGGGTGGTCGTTGCCCGGGAACCAGGTCTTGGCGCCGTTCGGCTGACAGGTGACGAACGCGCCGTCGCGGGTCGGGATGAATCCGTACGTGCCCAGGTTGGAGGAGCCGCGGACCGGCTTGGGCTCCCCGGCGTAGGTGACCTCGACGGCGAAGGACGCGCCGTTCCGGACGGGGGTGGCCGGGGTGACGGTGAGCTCGGTCCCGCTCCGGTCGAACCTGGCGGGCCTGCCGTCGACGGTGACCCGGCGGACGGTGAACCCCGACAGGTCGAGGTTGAAGCCGGTCAGGGGCTGGGTGGCCCGCGCCTCGATCCTGGCCGTCCCCGACAGGTGCCGGGAGGAGGGCTCGTAGTCGAGCCTGAGCCGGTAGCGGCCCACGTCGTAGCCGCCGTTGCCGTCGGTGGGGAAGTCGGGGTCGCCGATCCCGGGGGCGCCGGGCCCGGACTCGCGTTCCGCGGCGGAGATCGGGGCCGAGACCGACACGGGGGCCGAGGCGGGGGTCGTGCCGGCGGCGCTCTCCCCGCTCGACGCCGAGCAGGCGACCGTGCCGACGATCCCGAGCACGCCGAGAAGAGCGGTGGTCGCCGTGGTGGCCGGCCGCTTGGACGCCATACCTCAAGCCCCCTTCCCCGGCCCGTACGGCCGAGCCAGTGATGGCACCCTACGCGACCGGCCCGCGCAGGTCAGGCGTCCGCGGCGGGCGTCCGGGCGCCGGGATCGGCGCCGGGCCTCCCGCGCGACCGACAAAGTACGAAAGCCGGGACTATCGGTACGGCCACGGGTGGCGAAGATCACTCGGGCGTCCGGGCGCGAACGCCCGCCGGTGGTTCCCGGCGGGCGTGAGGCCGGAGAGGGGACCCGGTCCCCGTTCGTGGCCGTTCGTACCTGTTCGTGTCCGGTTGCGCCCGTTCGTTCTGGGTCGTGTCCGGTCGTGCGGTGAGGGTGCCGGTCCCGTTCCGGATTGATCGCCCCGAGGGCGCCACGGCAAAGCCAAGGACGGGTACCGGTTCGCCCCGGGAGGCGTTACCCGGGGCGGTTCGTCCGGTGGCCGCCCGTGCGGGGACGGGGCGGGGCGGGGCGGGGCGGGGCGGTCAGAGGTTGCCGCGCAGGTCCTGCTCGCGCTCGATGGCCTCGAAGAGCGCCTTGAAGTTGCCCTTGCCGAAGCCGAGCGAGCCGTGCCGCTCGATCAGCTCGAAGAACACGGTCGGGCGGTCCTGGACCGGCTTGGTGAAGATCTGCAGCAGGTAGCCGTCCTCGTCCCGGTCGACCAGGATGCCGCGCTTCTTGAGCTCCTCGATCGGGGCGCGGACCTCGCCGATGCGGGCGCGCAGCTCGGGGTCGTCGTAGTAGGAGGCGGGCGTGTCCAGGAAGGCGACGCCGGCCGCGCGCATGTGGTCGACGGTGGTCAGGATGTCGTTGGTGGCCAGCGCGATGTGCTGCACGCCGGGGCCGCCGTAGAACTCCAGGTACTCGTCGATCTGCGACTTCTTCTTGGAGATGGCCGGCTCGTTGAGCGGGAACTTGACCTTGCGGGTGCCGTCCGCGACGACCTTGGACATCAGCGCCGAGTACTCGGTGGCGATGTCGTCGCCGATGAACTCCGCCATGTTGGTGAAGCCCATGACGCGCCGGTAGAACTCCACCCACTCGTCCATCTTGCCGAGTTCCACGTTGCCGACGCAGTGGTCGACCGCCTGGAACAGCCGGCCGTTGCGGACGGCCGGGGGCGCCACCAGGGGCTCGGCGGCCACGAAGCCGGGCAGGTAGGGGCCGCTGTAGTTGGACCTGTCGATCAGCGAGTGCCGGGTCTCGCCGTAGGTGGCGATCGCCGCGACCACGACCTTGCCGTGCTCGTCCTCCATGACGTACGGCTCCGCCAGGCCCCTGGCGCCCTGGGCGAGCGCGTGCGCGTAGGCCCGCTCCACGTCGGGGACGTCGATGGCGAGGTCGATCACACCGTCGCCGTGCTCGGCCACGTGCCGGGAGACGCCGGTACCCGGGCGCACCGCGCCCCGGAACTCGAACCGCGCCGAACCCGAGGTGAGCACGTAGGACACCTCGTCGCGGCTGCCGTTCTCGGGGCCGCGGTAGGCCACGAGCCGCATGCCGAACGCGCTGGAGTAGTAGTGGGCGGCCTGCTTGGCGTTGCCCACGGCGAAGACCACGGCATCCATGCCGTTCACGGGGAAGATGTCGCTCATGCCCATACTGTCTGTTTTACTGGGCTGTCTGTGCAAGAGTGACTTGAAATTCTATACAATCTGCCCAGTTACCCATCGGTCATCCCGGAGCGCCTGTACATCATGACGATCGACGAGCTCGACGCGCGGCTCATCACCCTGCTCGCGGCCGAGCCGCGCCTGGGCGTGCTGGAGTGCTCGCGGCGGCTGGGGGTGGCCAGGGGGACCGTCCAGGCCCGGCTGGACCGGCTGTCGGCCCGCGGGGTGATCACCGGGTTCGGGCCGGACGTCGCCCCGGCGGCGCTCGGCTACGACGTGACCGCGTTCGTGACCCTGCAGATCCGCCAGGTCAGCGGCCACGACCCGGTCTCCGACCAGCTCGCGGCCATTCCCGAGGTGCTGGAGGTGCACACCATCACCGGCGGCGACGACATGCACTGCCGCGTGGTGGCGCGCAGCAACGCCGACCTGCAGCGGGTGATCGACCTGATCGTCGACGTCCACGGCGTGGTCAGGACGTCGTCGGTGATCGCCTTGGACACTCCCGTGCCATACCGTGTTCTGCCTTTGGTGGCCGATGTCCCCCGCAAGGCGAGGGGCTAGCCGTACCATGCCAAGCAGGGGCCAGACACCGTTATCCATCGTTTACCCTTAGCGGTCCTTGCAGGTCGTACGGGGTGTGCGACGGGTCCTATCGGGGGGTCACGCGTGGTGAAGGGTCGGACGAGCGTTTCCAGGAGAAGGGTCCTGAAGGTCACACTCGTCCTGTTCGGCGTTGCCGTCGTCTCGGCGTTCGGCCTGCTCGGGGTGGTCTGGGCGATGACCCCCATCCCCGACAGCACACAGCCCAAGGCCACCGCCCAGGGGTCGGTGATCTACTACCGCGACGGCAGGACCGTGCTGGCCCGCCAGGGCGTCAACCGCAGGAGCGTGACCCTGGACAAGGTGCCGCAGGTCCTGCGCAACGCGGTCATCGCCGCGGAGAACCGCTCCTTCTACGAGGACCAGGGCGTCTCCCTCAAGGGCACCTTCCGCGCGATGTGGTCCACGGTCACCGGGCAGCAGCTCCAGGGCGGCTCCACCATCACCCAGCAGATGGTCCGCAACTACTACAGCGGCCTGAGCCAGGAACGTTCCATCGTCAGGAAGCTCAAGGAGGTCATGATCTCCCTGAAGGTGGACCGGTCGAAGTCCAAGGACTGGGTGCTGGAGCAGTACCTCAACACCATCTACTTCGGCCGGGGCGCCGACGGGGTGCACGCCGCGGCCGGGGCCTACTTCCGCAAGGACCTCGGCCGGCTGAACCTGGCCGAGAGCGCCTATCTCGCCGCGGTGATCCAGCAGCCCTCCAGGTTCGCCGACCCCGAAGGCGCCGACCTGTACGCGGCCCGGGAGCGCTGGAGGTCGGTGATCGACGCGATGGCCGCCATCGGGGCGATCACCTCCGAGCAGGCCGCCGCGGCGACCTTCCCGGTCCTGGCGAGACCCCGGGCGATCTTCGACCCCAGGGGGCAGGAGGGCTACATGCTCGACCAGGTGACGGCCGAGCTCAAGAGCAGGGGATACACCGACGAGGTGATCAACCAGGGCGGACTGAAGATCGTCTCGACCTTCGACAAGAACCTGATGGCCGCCGCCGAGCGCGCCGTCACCTCGGTGCTGCCCGAGGGCACCCCCCGCAAGGTCCGCACCGGCCTGGCCGCCGTCGATCCCGCGACCGGCGAGGTCACGGCCTTCTACGGCGGCCGCGACTACGCCGCCAACAAGTTCGACAACTCCTTCTCGGCCAAGGTGCAGGCCGGGTCGACCTTCAAGGCGTACGCGCTGGCCGCGGCCCTCGACAACGGCTTCGGCCTGGAGACCCTGGTGAACGGCAACTCGCCGCTGCGGGTCGCCTCCGCCGACATCCCCAACTCGGGCGGCTACTCCTACGGCCAGGTCAACCTGGTCAGGGCGACGCAGAGCTCGGTGAACACCGCGTTCGTCGACCTGGGCCAGAGGGTCGGCCTGGACAAGGTCGTCAAGGTCGCCCAGAACGCCGGGATCCCCGCCGAGCAGCTCGCCCCGCACCGGGGCGCCGCCACGCTCCCGCTCGGCGTGGCCTCGGTGAGCGCGGTGCAGAACGCCTCGGGGTACGCCGCCTTCGCCGCCGAGGGCGTCCACCGCGAGGCCCACGTGATCCGTTCGATCACCGACGCGGACGGCCGGACCGTCAGGAGCTCCACCAAGGGCAGGCGCGCCTTCGGCGAGCAGGCCGCCGTCGACGCCACCTACGCGCTCCGGCGGGTCGTCGAGGCCGGGACCGGTTCGGGCGCCCGCCTGACCGACCGTCCCGTGGCGGGCAAGACCGGCACCACCGACGAGTCGGCGGCCGTGTGGTTCGCCGGGTTCACCCCGCAGCTCGCCGTGGCCGTCGACATGTTCCGCGACGACAACAAGCCCGTGACGGTGAACGGCAGCGCCCTGTACGGCGGCTCCTACCCGGCGCAGATCTGGCGCGCCTTCATGACCGAGGCGATGAAGGGCAAGCCGGTCAAGGAGTTCGGGGAGCCGTCCGGCTACGGCTACTCCAGCCCGTACGGCGACTACGGCTCCGGCGCGGGACAGGGAGCCCCCTCCCCGTCACCGGGGACCGGCCAGGACGGCGGCTCGGAGCCCGGCGGCGACCCGACCCCGGACCGGGAGGTCCCGGCCCCCGACCAGGGGCCCGGCGCCGGTGAGCCGCCCGGCCGGGGGCCGGGACAGGGGCCCGGCGACGGGCCCGGAGGCGGCTGGAGCGAGCAGGACGGCGGCTGGGACCGGGACGGCGGATACGACGACCTCGGCCTGGACGGCCTGGGCCGCCGGCTCGGCACCCCCTAGCGGGGGCCGGCGCCGGCCCGGTCCGCGGGTCCGGAACCCCGGGGACGGCCGGGCCCGCGTGCGTCCCTTCTGGACGGCCGCCGCCCGGCGGCCCGGCGTCAGGCTCCGCCCGCCAGCTCGGCCAGCAGGGCGGCCCGGGTGGTGACGGGCATCCGGCAGGTGAAGCCCCGGCACACGTAGGCCGCGGGCTCGCCGCCCACCGTGCCCCGGCCCTCCAGCAGCGGGACCTCGCCGGAGCCGGGCTCGCCGAGCGCCACGACCAGGCCGGGCACGGGGGAGAGCAGCGCGGTGCGGTGCAGCACCGCCGTCGCGGGGTCGTCCGCCGGGCCCACGACCGCCACCTCGACCGGGCCGGACACCGCCGCCTGGGCCGCCGCCAGGCCCCAGCCGGCGAACCGCGCGTGCCGGTCGGCCAGGACCGTCACCGTGCCCAGGGCCGCCTCGGCCGCCTCGCGGTGCCGGGCCGAACCGGTCAGCGCCGCGTACGACAGCAGGGCCCCGGCCGCGGCGAACTGGCCCGACGGGGTGGCGTTGTCGGTGGGGTCCTGCGGGCGCTGGAAGAGGCTCTCGGCGTCCTCGGCGGTGTCGTAGAACCCGCCGGCGCCGTCGGAGAAGCGCTCCAGGATCGCGTCCAGCAGCGCCCCGGCCCGCCGGAACCAGCGGACCTCGCCGGTCACCCCGTACAGGGTGAGCAGGCCCTCGGCCAGGTCGGCGTAGTCCTCCAGGACGCCGGCGTTGGGGCCCGCCCGGCCGTCCCGGGAGGTGCGCAGCAGCCGGTCGCCGTCCAGATGGAGCTCGTCGACCAGCGTGGCCGCCCGCCGGGCCGCCTCGACGAGGTCGGGCCGGTCGAACAGGGCGCCGGCCTCGGCGAGGGCGGCGACGGCCAGGCCGTTCCAGGCGGCCACCACCTTGTCGTCGCGTCCGGGCCGCACCCGGCGGGCCCGCGCCCGAAGCAGCGCCGAGCGCACCCGGGCGAACCGCTCGGGGTCGTCGGGGTCCGTCAGGAGCTGGAGCACCGAGGTGCCGTGCTCGAACGTCCCGGTCACCTCGAACAGGCCGATCGCCCAGTCGCCGTCCTCCTCGCCCAGGACCTGGCGGATCTCCTCGGGCGTCCAGGCGTAGAACTTGCCCTCCACGCCCTCGCTGTCGGCGTCCAGCGCGGAGGCGAAGCCCCCCTCGGGGGTGCGCATCTCGGCCAGCAGCCAGTCGGCGGTCTCCAGCGCGACCCGCCTGCCCAGCGCCGAACCGGTCGAGCGCCACCAGTGCGCGTACACCCGCAGGAGCAGGGCGTTGTCGTAGAGCATCTTCTCGAAGTGCGGCACCACCCAGTCGGCGTCCACGCTGTAGCGGGCGAACCCCCCGGCGAGCTGGTCGTAGATCCCGCCCCGGGCCATGGCCTCCAGCGTGCGGACGGCCATGGCCGCCGCCGCCTCCCCGGTCGCCCCCGCCCCCTCCTCGGCGCCCGGCCGGGCCGTGGCGCCCTGCCCCGTGCCGCCCTGGTCATGGGCCGCGCCGAGCGCCTGCGCCGCGGCGTGGCGCAGCAGGAACTCCAGGGCCATCGACGGCGGGAACTTGGGCGCCCCGCCGAAGCCGCCCCGCTCGGCGTCGAAGGTGCCGGCCAGGCCGCGTACGGCCCGCGCGAGCGTGTCCGGGGTGGGCAGCGGCCCGGACGGTAGCGCCGAGCGCTCGTTCAGCGCCTCCACGATCTTCGAACCCTGCTGCAGCACCGCGGCGCGGTCACCGTTCCAGGCGTTCGACACCCCGGTGAGCAGGTGCTGGAACTGCTGCCGCGGGAAGTAGGTCCCGGTGTAGAACGGGTGGCCCTCCGGGGTGGCGAAGACCGTCATCGGCCACCCCCCGTGGCCGTTCATCGCCTGGGTGGCGGACATGTAGACCGCGTCCACGTCCGGGCGTTCCTCGCGGTCGACCTTCACGTTGACGAAGTGCTCGTTCATCAACGCGGCCGTGCCCTCGTCCTCGAACGACTCGTGGGCCATCACGTGGCACCAGTGGCACGCGCTGTAGCCGACACTGATCAGCAGCGGCACGTCCCGGCGCCGCGCCTCGGCGAAGGCCTCGTCCCCCCAGGGGAACCACTCCACGGGATTGTCGGCGTGCTGCAGCAGGTAGGGGCTGGTCGCGTCCTTCAAGCGGTTCATCGGTCCCTCTCCCGTGTACGCGGTGCGTACGCTCTCCTGGCGGGGTGCGCGTCCCCCGCGCCTCACGGCCCTTCCCCACGTCTACCCCCACGGCCGGGCTCACACCTGGTCGGCGGACCTGGCCGGGACGCCCAGCGCCAGCAGGGCGGTGTCGTCGTCCAGGCCGGCGCCGAAGGTGCCGAGCAGCTCGGCGGTCGCGGCCACGACCGCGGGCGGGGTGATGGGCGCCAGGCCGCCGGCGAAGGCGAGCAGGGCCTCGTCGCCGTACCGGCCGCCGTCGCCGGTACGGGCCTCGGTCAGCCCGTCGGTGTAGAGGAGCAGGGTGTCGCCGGGCCCCAGCCGCGTCTCGACGGCGCTGAACCGCGCCTCGGCCAGGACGCCGATGAGCAGGCCCTCGGGGGTCTGCAGGTACCGGGCGCCGCCGTCGGCGCGCAGCAGCAGCGCCGGGGGGTGGCCGCCGCTGGCCAGGGTGACGGCGAAGCCGTCGCCGTCCGGGACGACCAGGCCGAAGATGACCGTGCAGAAGCGCATCTCGTCGTCGGTGTACTCCTGGCGCAGCACGGTGTTGAGGGTGCGCAGCACCTTGAGGGGGGCGGGGTCGTGGGCGGCGGCGGCGCGCAGCGTGTAGCGGGTCAGCGAGGTCAGCGCCGCGGCCCCGGCCCCCTTGCCGCACACGTCGCCCAGGAAGACCCCCCACCGGTCGTCGCCGAGCGGGAACACGTCGTAGAAGTCGCCGCCCACCTGGTCGGGGGAGGCGATGTGGTAGTGCGCCGCGATCTCCATCCCCGGCACCCGCGGCAGCACCGGGGGGAGCAGGCTGCGCTGCAGGGTGGCCACCAGGCGCTTCAGCCGCTCCCGGTCGCGTTCGGCCTCCTGGCGGGCGCGGAGCAGCTCGCGCTCGTAGGCCCGGCGGTCGCGGGCGTCGAAGACGGTGGTGCGGATCAGCAGCGGCCGGCCGGCGTCGTCGGTCTTCAGGACCGAGGTGACCATGACGGGCAGCCGGGTGCCCTCGGCGGTCCGCATCTCCAGGGCCACCCCGCCCAGCTCGCCCTGCATGCGCAGCAGGGGCGCGAAGTGGGTCTCGTGGTAGAGCCTGCCGCCGACGGTGAGCAGGTCGCTGAAGCGGCGCCGGCCCACGAGCTGCTCGCGGGTGTGGCCGAGCCAGCCCAGCAGGGTCTTGTTGATCTTGACGATCTGGCCGTCCAGCAGGGTGGACAGGTAACCGCAGGGCGCGTGCTCGTACAGGTCGTCGGCGCTGTCCTCCAGCAACTCCCCGAACAGCGTGGCCTGGGAGACGTCGGGGGCGCCGCCCTGGCGGGGGACGGGCCCGGAATCGGCCGTCACCCGGGGCCCGCCACGAAGGAGGTGATCGCCTCCGCGGTGATCTGCGGCGCGCTGAGCTGGGGGCAGTGGCCGACGGCGTCCAGGGTGACCAGCCGGCTGCCGGGGATCTGGGCGTTCACGAACGCGCCCACCTCCGGCGGGGCGATGGCGTCGACGGCACAGTCGACGACCAGCGTCGGCACGGTGACCTTGGCCAGGTCGGTCCGGTTGTCGGACAGGAACGTCGTCCGCGCGAAGACGCGCGCGATCTGCGGGTCGGTGCGGCAGAAGCTGTTGGTCAGCTCCTCGCCCAGCTCGGGGCGGTCCGGGTTCCCCATGATCACCGGAGCCATCGCCGCGGACCAGCCCAGGTAGTTGCTGTCCAGCGACTCCAGCAGCTCCTCGATGTCGGCCGCGCTGAACCCGCCCCGGTAGCCGTCCTCGTCGTCGATGTAGCACGGTGACGGGGTGAGCAGGACCAGCTTGCCGAAGCGGTCCGGCTCCTGGATCGCCGCCAGTACGCCGATCATGGAGCTGACCGAGTGGCCCACGAACACCGGCCGGTCCAGGTCCAGCTCCCGGCAGATCTCCAGCACGTCGTCGGCGTAGCCGTCCAGCGTCGAGTAGCGCTCCGGGTGCCAGGCCGACATGTCCGACCGGCCCGCCCCCACGTGGTCGAAGAGCACCACGCGGAACCGCTCGGCCAGCGCGGGCACCACCAGGCGCCAGAGGTTCTGGTCGCAGCCGAAGCCGTGCGCGAGCATCACGGGTGTTCCGTCCTCGCGGCCGGTCACGATGACATTGTTCCGTTCGCTCGCGCGCATCCGTCCATCATTTCATCTTTTGCGGGGGTTCTTGGAGGCCGCCCCGGCTCTCCCGGCCGTTTCCGGGCGGGACCGCCGCCGTCCGGGGGGCCATGGGACGGACGCCCCGGGAACGGGCCCGCCGCCGTCGGCGGTCCCGGCGACCGGGCGGCCCGGTGGCCCGGTGGCCGGGCGGCCCAGTGGCCGGGCGGCCGGGCGGTCCCGGCGGCCCGGCGGCGGGATGGTCCGGCGCCGGGGTCAGCTCCCGGCGGGGCGCACCGGGGTGAGCAGGAACCCGCTCGCCGGACGGGCCGGGATGCGGCGCAGGGAGATGCGGAGGTCCTGGGCGGGCACCCGGTGGTCCAGCCGCGCCAGCCGGACGCTCAGGGCCCGCAGGAGCGCGACGCTGATCGCGTCCCCCGGGCACCGGTGGCCGGTGTCGGGGTCGCCGCCGCCCTGCGGGATCAGGTCGAAGGAGCCGGGCCGGTGGCCGGCGAACCGTTGCGGGTCGAACGTGTAGGGGTCCTTCCACAGGGAGGGGTCGTGGTTCTGGCCGTAGATGTCGAGCAGCACCAGCGAGCCCGCCCCGATAGGCCGTCCCTTCCAGGTCAGGTCCCGTACGGCCCTGCCGCCGACGAACGGGGCGAACGGGTAGAAGCGGCGGACCTCCTGGGCGAACATCTCGGCGAACAGGCTCTGGTCGTCGACCTCGCGCAGGGCGGCGCGCTGCTCGGGCCAGCGGTGCAGGGCGTGGGCCGCGAACGTGACGTACCAGCACACGGCCACGGTCGGCCGGATCACGTTGAGCAGTTCCACCGCGGCCACGCGCGGGTCGAGGGGCTCGCCGCCGGGGCCGCGGTGCCCGGCGACCACCTCGACCGCCGAGCCCGCCGGCGCCGAGCGCACCCCGTCCCGCACGTCCCGGACGAGACCGGCCAGCCACGCCTCCAGGCGCCCGCGGGCCGCGCGGGCCCGCCAGTGCCGCGGCCCGCCGGTGGCGAAGCCGTCGACCAGGGCCACGAGGGCGCGGGCCGTCGCGTTCACGTCGCCGCCGGCCAGCGGGACACCGGCCCACCGGCACACCCCCCGGGTCAGCACCCGGGCGACCTCGTCGAAGAGCACGACCGGGCGCCCGGCGGGCCACGAGGCCACCGCGTCGTCCCAGGCCGCCACGGTGTGGCCGACCAGGGCGCGCACGCCCTCCTCGGTCATGAGGGACATGAACATCGCCTTGCGCAGGCGGTGGTCGGCGCCGTCCAGGGTGTGCACGGCCCCGTGGCCGGTCAGCGTGCTCTTGATCGGGCCGGGCAGGGCGTCGGCGCGCCGGATGTGGTCCTCGTCGTAGAAGAAGCGCGCCGCCTCGGGCCCGCACAGCGCCGTCACGCGCATGCCCAGCAGGCGCGTGCGGACCACGTCGTCCCCGGTGCGGCGCCGGAGGTTCGGCAGCCAGCCGTAGCCCTCCAGCAGCAGGGGGAGGGTGTTGTCGAGATCAGGCATACGGTCGTGCATGCCCCGGAAGATCCGCCGAAAACGGCGGCACGGCCCGCGCCACGCCGCCACGGCCCGCGCCACGCCGCCACGGCCCGCGCCACGCCGCCACGGCCCGCGCCACGCCCGCCACGCCGCCACGGCCCCGCTCCCGCGACGGCGGGTACCGGTCGCCCGGCCACGCCCGGCGTGTCACGCCCGTGAACGGGCGGGCCCGTGGGGCGCGGTGTGATAATCACGTCCGATGGGGCAGAGACGACGGATGAGAATTCCTCCCGCCGTGCTGGCCGTGACGGTCCTCGTGGCGTGCGTGGCGGGCTGCGCGTCCTCGGACGATCGGCCCGCGCGGCAGGCGGCACGCGGCTTCTACGAGGCCCTCCAGGCGCGCGACGCCGAGCGGGCCTGCGCCCTGCTGGCCCCCGAGGCGGCCGGGAGCCTCGCCACCGGCGGCCGGACGTGCGCCGCCTCCGTCGTCGAGCTCGACCTGCCCGGCGGTGAGGTGCTCGACGCCGAGGTCTGGGGGGACGAGGCCCGGGTCCGGCTGGCGCGCGACACGGTCTTCCTGCACCGCTTCCCCACCGGCTGGCTGGTCCGCGGTGCCGGGTGCGCGCCCCGCCGGGACCTGCCCTACGACTGCGAGGTGAGCACCTGACATGCGGATCCTGTTCGCGGCCACCGTCACGATCATCGTTGTCGGGCTGGTCTGCTTCTTCGCCATCGGCCTGCTGCGGCGCTAGGGGGCACGATGAGACGTTTCGTCAGGGACAACGCCCTCAGCCTGTTCTTCCTGGCCGCCTTCCTGCTGGCCCTGATCGGCCAGTCCTTCGCCGGGAACGCCGCCGTCAACGACGACCGGCTCGCCGAGGGGTCGGCGCCGCTGTCGTGGACGGAGTACGTCACCTCCTCCGACTTCGCGGTCGACGTCGCGGAGAACTGGCAGTCGGAGTACCTGCAGTTCCTGCTCTTCATCCTGGCGACCATCTGGCTGGTGCAGCGAGGGTCGCCCGAGTCGAAGAAACCGGGCCAGGAGGGCACCGAGAGCGACGCCGAGCAGGGGACCGGACGGCACGCGACCGCCGACAGCCCGGCCTGGGCCGGCGCGGGCGGGCTGCGCCAGGCCCTGTACGGACGCTCTCTCGGCCTGGTCATGGGGACGATCTTCGTGCTCTCCTGGCTGGCCCAGTCGGTGGCGGGCACGGCGGCCTACAACACCCGCAGACTCGCCCGGCTGGAGGACCCGGTGAGCTGGGGGGAGTACGCGCTCTCGGCCGACTTCTGGGACCGCACCCTGCAGAACTGGCAGTCGGAGTTCCTGGCGGTGCTGTCGATGGTGGTGCTCTCGGTCTACCTGCGCCAGCGTGGATCACCGGAGTCCAAGCCGGTCGGCGCCCCGCACCGGGCGACCGGCGTGGAGGGGTGATCCGGGCGCCCTCCGCGCCCGGACGCGGCCGGTGCGACGGTCACGGGCCGCCGGTGGCGAGGGCTCAGCCGAGGGCGCCGACCTGGCCGTCGTCGGCGTCGGCCCGCCGGTCCTCCAGCGCCTCCCGGAGGGTGTCGCGGAGATCGAACACCGCGGTCAGGCCCGTGATCGTCAGGGTGCGGCGCAGTGACGGCGGCGGGGCGGCCAGCACGAGGCGCACCCGCCGTTCCCGGCAGCCCTTGGAGATCTCGATGAGGGTGCCGAGCCCCATCGAGTCGCAGAACGTCATCGGCTCCAGGTCGAGCGTCAGGCAGCCGTCCCTGAGGAAGTCCCAGAGGTGCTCGACCATGGTGGTGAGGGTCGGGGCACTGTTCCAGTCCAGCTCACCGCGGACGTGCACCACGGCGTAGGTGCCGGGTTCGCCCAGATCGACGGTGAAGGCCAGCTCGTCGGAGGGGTGCGTGGCCATCTTCTCCTGTGTCCTTCTCGCGGGTCCCGTCCTCCATTGTGCAGGCAGATCGGACGGACGTCGCGCTCACCCCCCGAAGCGGGCGCGACGAACCCTCGGATGGTGTGCTCGGGGCACTTCGGGCGTAGGCTCACTGGGCGTGGATCTCGACTTCGTCTGCACGCACGCCGGAAGGGCGGCCTCCGGGCTGACCCGGCGTGACGTCGCCCGCGCACTGCTCGCCGTACCGTCCGGGGTGGCGCTGGTGGCGCTGCCCGACCTGAGGCGGGCGCTGCTCGCGGCGGGCAACCCGCTCTCGGCCCCGTTCTGGGACTCGGCGAAGGCGACGCTCAGCGCGATCGAGTCCGGTAGCGCGACCGTGGGGGACGTGCAGCGCTGGATGGAGTCCACCGGCACCGAGCCGCTCCTGCTCACCCGGAGCTTCTTCGTCTGGCCCGAGGAGGACGAGCGCGGGCCGGTCGGCGAGGAGATGTTCCGCAGGCTGGTCGCCTACCTGGAGGAGCGGGTCGCCGAGGGCGAGATCGACCCGGACGCGCTCGCCCGGGGCGACGAACGGGCCAGGGAGGACTACGCGGACCTGCAGGAACGCTGGCTCACCGGCCCGCTGCCGGACGGGCGGGTCCCCGGCACGGCCGTCTCCGACGAGCAGGACGAGGAGCTCTTCGCCGCCTGGGACGAGGAGGAGGCGTTCGCCCTGGGCGAGCTGCGCCGCATCCTGGCCGAGCTGCCCGCCCCCCAGCGGCCCTCCAGGGACCTGCGGGTCGCCGCCACCCGGCTGCGCGAGATGCTCGGCAGGCCCGGCTATCCCGGCAACGTGCTGCGGGCCTGCGCGGGGTACGAGGCGGAGCCGCTGCCCGAGGACGACGAGGAGCTGTGGATGACCGTCACGGCGGGCATCGCGGGGCCGATCTCCGACCTGCCCGAGGAGGACGACCGGGTGGAGATCTTCTCCGACCTGGAGGGGGAGCTCGGCCCGGAGGACGCGGTGCTGGCCGCGCTCTGCGCGATCCACCACGCCGACTGGCTGGCCGTGGTCGCCGCCCTGGCCAGGCGCGGCCCCGGGGTGCTGGCCTCGCCGGAACGGATCGCCCGGCTCATCGCCGAGTCCGAGGACATCGACGTCGACATGGACGAGCCGGAGGATCTGGACGCGGCCGAGACGCTCTTCAGCTCGGTCACCCCGCTCTGGGCCTGCCTGGGGATCGTCGACCGGACCGAGGTGCTCACCCCGCTGGGCCACTGGGGCCTGCCCAGGGCGCTGGAGCGCGCCTGGTCCTCGACGGACGCCCTCGGCGACTGACGGGCCGTTCCGGCGGCCGGGCGGACGCCGTACGGCGGCTCAGGTCTCCTTGTCGAGGAGGTCGGCGTAGTCCTCAGCGACCAGGTCGCGGTAGGCGGGGTGGCGCCGGATGTAGCCGGCGATGAACGGGCAGAGCGGCACGACCGGGCGGCCGGAGTCCCGGCTCGCGTCGAGGGCCGCCGAGGCCAGCCGTCCGCCCAGGCCCCTGCCCTCGAACGCGGGCAGGATCTCGGTGTGGGTGAAGACGATCCTCCCGGCCCGCAGCCGGTACGCGGCGAACCCGGCGGCCACGCCGTCCAGCGTGATCTCGAAGCGGGAGGCTCCGGGGTCGTCGGAGACGGCGACGGCGGGGCCGGTCCCGTCCGTCGTGTCGTCGGCGTCGTCGGCCATGATCGTCCTAGGAGGTGTCGGTGTGGCGGGAGCCGGCCCTAGGGGGCGTCGGGCGGTGTCGCGGGGGGCACCACCGGGGGCGCCACGGGAGCCGTGGGCGTCGCGGGAGCCGTGGGCGTCGCGGGAGGCACCACCGGAGGCGCGGGAGCCGCGGGGGCGGCGGGGGCCGTCGGTCCCGACGACGCGGGTGCCGGGGGCGCGGCGCCGTCCCGCTGCCGCCTCAGCTCCGCCTCCGAGGGGACCTCGATCTTGGAGATCCGCCTCCTCATGGACTTGACGAGGAGGTAGAGGGCGAACCCCAGCCCCGCCACGACGAGGAAGCCCAGCAGGCCGGGACTGACGTCGGCCTCCGGGGGGGCGGTGTCGAATGCAATCACACCTCAAGTCTGCCACCGCCCCCTCGCGGTCACGTCAGCGGCAGGCGGGCGAGACCGCGTCGGCGTGGACGCCGGTGAACAGGTCGTTCTCGGGAAGCTCGACGTCCACGAGCGAGCGGGCCAGGTGGTAGTCCTCGGTCGGCCAGATCTCCCGCTGGAGGTCGCGCGGGCAGACGAACCAGAAACCGTCCGGGTCCACCTGGGTGGCGTGCGCGAGCAGCGCCTCGTCGCGGGCCTCGAAGTAGTCGCCGCAGGGCACGCGGGTGGTCACCGGCCACTTCTGCGGCCGGTCCTCCCAGCGGGCGATCCAGTCGGCGTACGGGGAGCCGATGCCCCGGGCGTTCATCGCCTCGTGCAGCGCCTCGAAGCGGTCCTTGGTGAAACCCATGTGGTAGTAGAGCTTCAGGGGCTGCCAGGGCTCGCCGGTGCCGGGGTAGCGGTCGGGGTCGGCGGCCGCCTCGAAGGCCTCCACCGAGACGCGGTTGGTCATGATGTGGTCGGGGTGCGGGTAGCCGCCGTCGTCGTCGTAGGTGAGGATCACGTGCGGCCTGAACTCCCGGACGGCCGCCACCAGCGGCT
Organism: Streptosporangium sp. NPDC023615; assembly: GCF_040640155.1. Taxonomy (NCBI): domain Bacteria; kingdom Bacillati; phylum Actinomycetota; class Actinomycetes; order Streptosporangiales; family Streptosporangiaceae; genus Streptosporangium; species Streptosporangium sp. NPDC023615. The sequence goes on along the minus strand of NZ_JBFABE010000030.1, from coordinate 10,474 downwards.
GCGCGGCGACCTCGATCGGCTGCACGGCGAAGCAGCCCTCGGGCAGGGCCTCGTTCTCGTCCTCGGGCAGGCCGGAGTCGACGAATCCCATGAAGCGCTGGCGCACGCCGAGGATCTCGCGGGCGCGCTCCATCTCCAGCCGCCGGACCTCGGCGATGTTCTCCAGGACGTCGGGGCGGTCCATCTTGGGGTTCAGGATCGACCCGCGCTCGCCTCCGGTGAGCGTACAGACCAGCACGTCCACGCCCTCGGCCACGTAGCGCGCCATGGTGGCGGCGCCCTTGCTCGACTCGTCGTCGGGATGCGCGTGAACGGCCATCAGCCTGAGTGGTGCACTCACGGTGCTCGGTGTCTCCTCTGTGTCGGTCACGCTCTTCGAGTCCCTCGGGCCGCCGCGCGGGCCGGACGGCCGCTCCGGCCGTGCCCCCCGCGCCGCTCCGGCGCCTCGTCCCGCGTGCCCTCGGCTTACGTCACTCCGAAGAAAGGTTAGTTTCTCTTGGGCGGTCGCGAGGGCGACACCCTCGAGAGGGACAATCGTCTCGGATAACACCGAGGTAGTGCAGGGAGATTCCGCCATGGCCACCAGAGAAGCCGAGAACGGCCGTCAGGACCGTCCCGTCCTCGGCACCCCGGGCGACTTTCCCGACCGTCCGGAACGCCGGGGGCGCCTGGTCGTGCACGTGGTGATCGCGATCCTCTGCGCGGTCTGCGCCGGCGGGTGGGGCTACGTGATGTGGTCGGCCAAGGGCAACACGGAAGTCTACGAGCAGGTCATCACGTTCGACGTCAGTCGCGGCGATTCCGTGCGGGTCACCTTCGAGGCGTACAAGCCGGCGGACCGCTCGGCGCTCTGCCGGCTGCGGGCCACCGATGTCGACCATGCCGAGGTGGGCAACAAGGAGGTCGCTATCCCCCCTGGTGAGGAGCATGTCCGGCTTACCGAACGGCTAGAGACCAGTGCCCAGGCCACTTCGGTCGAAGTCCAGTACTGCTATCTCGTATAGTGAGACATTTGGGGAGGCGGTCGGGGGCTTAAGTTGTTAGCCTTTCGAGATTCGCCCGTCCGCAACTCCCCCGAAGCACCATGCCCCCTAGAGGAAGCAAGGAGAACCCGTGGCCGACTCCCACAACGAGAGCGTCACCTGGCTCACTCAGGAGGCGTACGACCGCCTGAAGGCTGAGTTTGAGCACCTCTCGGGGCCCGGGCGCGTCGACATCGCCAAGAAGATCGAGGCCGCCCGCGAAGAGGGGGATCTGAAGGAGAACGGCGGCTACCACGCGGCCAAGGACGAGCAGGGCAAGATGGAGGCCCGGATCTTCCATCTCCGCCAGATCCTGGACAGTGCCAGGGTCGGCGAGGCGCCCCGCACCGAGGGCGTGGTCGGTCCCGGCATGACGGTCACCGTCCGTTTCGAGGGTGACGACGAGGAGGTGGCCTTCCTGCTGGCCTCCCGGGAGGAGAGCGGCGCCCCGATCGACGTCTACTCGCCCAAGTCGCCCCTCGGCGCGGCGATCAACGGCAAGAAGATCGGCGAGAAGGCGACCTACACGATGCCCAACGGCCGTTCCAACACGGTGGAGATCCTCGAGGCGGTGCCGTACATCGGCAACTGACCACCGCCTCCGTCGTTCCACGGATCCGCCGGGACCTCCGTCCCGGCGGATCGTCGTGTCCGGCGTGAACAGTTTTTGCGCGGTTCGCGTGCATTGTGGTGCGCTGTGAGGCACCCTCGTAGGGCTGGGTCATCGGGGAAGGGGATATGTCGTGTTCTATCGGCGGCCACGTGTCACCGATCTGATCCGGGAGGCCCGTCGTGATCTCGCCTACCGTCCCCGTCTCGGTCCCGCGTCCCGGCACCCGTACCACCGTCACCACCGTGCCGTCCGCCTGCGGCGGCTCTTCTTCGTCGTCGCGGTCCTGACCGTCAGCGTGCCCGCCGCGGGCCTGGCGGTCCTCACGCAGATGCCGCAGGCCGACCCCGGGACGGCGGTCGTGCGCAGGTCCGTGGCCACCGCGCCCGCCGCGGCGGCCGAGCCCGTCCCCACCGCGTCCGCGGTGCCCACGGCGCCCGCGACACCCTCGTCGGTGCCGTCCTCGGCGCCGTCCCCGGTGGCACCGCTGACCTCGATGCGGCAGCCGCACCTGTTCGTCGTCGCGCCGCGCCCGCTCGGCGCCAGGGTGATCGCCAGGGTCGGCCGGCTGGCCGGGGTGCGCGCGGTGGAGCGCGCCGACGCCGCCGAGGTGCTCCTGGACGGCAAGCGGGTGCAGACGCTCGGCGTGAACCCCTCGACGTTCCGGGCCTACACCCCCGGGCCGACCGCGCGCTCGGACCGGCTCTGGCGCAACGTCTCGGCCGGTGAGGTCGCCGTCTCCTTCGTCCTGGGCAGCGACGGGGGCATGCCGCTGGGCAAGACTCTCACCACCGCCGGGCGCAACCTGCGCGTCGGCGCCTACGCCACCATGGGCATGGGCGCCATCGACGCGGTGGTCTCCCGCCAGACCGCCCGGGCGCTGGGCATCCCGCAGAACAACGCGCTGGTGGTGAGCGCCCCCCGGGCGGACTCCGCGAAGCTGCGCCGGGCCCTGCTGGAGGTCCTGCCCCCCGGCGGGCAGGTCGTCGTGATCAACCCGGTGCTGACGGCGCCGCGCCGCACGACCTGGGCGGCGGGGTCGTTCATGACCACCTCCCAGCTCACCACCGCGCTCACCGCCGCCGCCGGCAAGGTCGGCCGTCCGTACGTGTGGGGGGCCGAGGGGCCCGACAGCTTCGACTGCTCGGGCCTGGTCCAGTGGGCGTACGCCCAGGCGGGCGTCAAGGTCCCCCGGGTGACGCACCAGCAGTTCGTCTCGGGCCCGCAGATCCCGCTCGCCCAGGCCCAGCCCGGCGACCTGCTGTTCTGGCGGCACGACCCCACCAACCCCGGCTACGTCTCGCACGTGGCGATCTACTGGGGCGGGGGGAAGATGCTGCACGCCCCCAGGACCGGGGACGTGGTCAAGCTCGTCCCGGTCACCACCCGCAACTTCGCCGGAGTGGTACGGATCAGCCCCCAGGTCGCCGCCCGCGTCCGCTGACCGCCCGTCGCGTTCCCGTCGCGTTGGGTGCTGGCCGAGCCGGTTATTGCGATGTAATCTCGATTACATGGAAAACAACGAAGCGGTCGAGACGGTGCGCGGCTGGTTCTCGGGACGGCTGCCCGGTGAGTGGTTCGAGGGCGACCCGGAGATCGTCGTGGACCGGGAGGAGATCACGGTGATCGGCGGGCTCCGGCCCCCGGCGTTCGGTGAGGGCGTCTCGGAGGTCGAGCGCGCCGCCGCCGTGGAGGGCGGGGTCCTGCGTTTCCGCGAGGAGACCAGGGAACGGCGGATGGAGATCGCCCACGAGGCCGAGCGCCGCTTCCGCAGGAAGGTCTCCTGGGGCGTCGCCGTGGGGGAGGAGAAAGTGATGTTCACCACACTCTCGGTGCCCGTCATGACCAGGCTCAGGCAGTCCGAACGCCGGGTCCTCGACACCCTCGTCGCGGCCGGGGTGGCGCGCAGCCGCAGCGAGGCGCTCGCCTGGTGCGTACGCCTGGTGGGCGACCACACCGACACCTGGCTGGCCGATCTCAGGGACGCGCTGCGGCACGTCGACCGCGTCCGCGCGGCCGGGCCCGGCGCGAATTCCTGACCCTGGTCAGCGGAAATGGCCGAGAAATTGGTCTGAACCTTCCGGTCCATTGGTTTAGACCTTTCTCATTGGCCTATACCACTGGCGGGAAGGCTTTTTTTAGTCGCACTTCTTCTGGGTAAAGCCTTTGAAACCAGGCGCCTCCTACCAGGTCACACCCTGTCGGCGATGATCGGTAGAGAGCCCAGGGGCGTCCTTCCGCGCGAATTCAATGGTCTATGCCAATTGGATCGAACGCGGGTGTGTCGTCAATGATGCTTTGGCCGCGAGAAGTGCAAAGGAGCCCACGTAGTGTCCGTTACCGCAGATGTGACCGCCGCCCCGACCGGCCATGCCGAGCTGGCCGCATGGGTCAGGGAGATCGCCGAACTGACACAGCCGGACAGGATCGAGTGGTGCGACGGCTCCGAGGCCGAATGGACGCGCCTCACCAACCTGCTCGTGGAGCAGGGCACCTTCAAACGCCTGGCCAGGCGGCAGAACAGCTTCTACGCCGCCTCCGACCCGAGCGACGTCGCCCGGGTCGAGGACCGCACCTACATCTGCTCCGAGCGCGAGGAGGACGCCGGGCCGACCAACAACTGGATCGCCCCGGACCAGATGCGCCGGACCTTCGGTGAGATCTTCAAGGGCAGCATGCGCGGCCGGACCATGTACGTGGTGCCGTTCTGCATGGGCCCCCTGGGCGGGGAGATCTCCCAGCTCGGCGTGGAGATCACCGACTCCCCGTACGTGGTCGTCTCGATGAGGGTGATGACCCGGATGGGCGAGGACGCGCTGCGCCTCATCGAGGAGCGCGGCGCCTACGTCAAGGCCGTCCACTCGGTCGGCGCCCCGCTGGAGCCCGGACAGCCGGACGTGCCCTGGCCGTGCAACCCCACCAAGTACATCAGCCACTTCCCCGAGACCAGGGAGATCTGGTCCTACGGCTCGGGCTACGGCGGCAACGCCCTGCTCGGGAAGAAGTGCTACGCGCTGCGGATCGCCAGCACGATGGCCCGCGACGAGGGCTGGCTGGCCGAGCACATGCTCATCCTCAAGCTCACCCCGCCCTCGGGGGAGACGCGCTACATCGCCGCCGCGTTCCCCAGCGCCTGCGGCAAGACCAACCTGGCGATGCTCCAGCCGACCCTGCCGGGGTGGAAGGTCGAGACCATCGGCGACGACATCGCCTGGATGCGCTTCGACGACGGGGGACGGCTGCGGGCCATCAACCCCGAGGCGGGGTTCTTCGGCGTCGCCCCCGGCACCGGCGAGTCCACCAACGCCAACGCGATCAGGACGCTGTGGGGCAACAGCATCTTCACCAACGTCGCCCTCACCGACGACGGCGACGTGTGGTGGGAGGGCCTCACCGACGAGCCCCCGGCGCACCTGACCGACTGGCGGGGCCGGGACTGGACGCCGGACTCCGCCGAGCCCGCCGCGCACCCCAACGCCCGCTTCACGGTCCCGGCGGCGCAGTGCCCGACGATCGCGCCCGAGTGGCAGGACCCGGCGGGCGTGCCGATCTCCGCGATCCTGTTCGGCGGCCGCAGGGCCAGCGCGGTGCCGCTGGTGACGGAGGCGCTGAGCTGGCAGCACGGCGTCTTCATCGGCGCCGGGATCGCCTCGGAGAAGACCGCCGCCGCCGAGGGCAAGGTGGGCGAGCTGCGCCGCGACCCGTTCGCGATGCTGCCCTTCTGCGGCTACAACATGGGCGACTACTTCGCGCACTGGCTCAGGATGGGCCGCCGCGAGAACGCCGACCTGCCGCGCGTCTACTACGTGAACTGGTTCCGCAAGGACGAGCGGGGCAGGTTCGTCTGGCCCGGCTTCGGCGAGAACACCCGCGTGCTCAAGTGGATCGTCGACCGCCTCAACGGCCGGGCGGAGGCGGTGAGCACCCCCATCGGCCTGCTCCCCGCCGGGCTCGACACCGAGGGCATGGACATCTCCGCCGAGGACATGCGGATGCTGCTCAGCGTCGACGAGGAGGTCTGGAGGCAGGAGGCCGCGCTCATCCCCGCCTTCTTCGAGACCTTCGGCGACCGCATGCCCAAGGAACTCTGGGAGGAGTACGAGGCGCTCCTGGCCCGTCTCGGCTGACGCCGCCGCTCCCGTCGAGTCGCCGCCCGCGTCCGGCCCGCGTTCCCGCGGACCGGACGCGGGCGGCGGCGTACCGGGAGGACGCTCCGGGGACAGCACCGGGAACGCGGCGGACGTCGGCGGCCGGCCCGGGGGCGAAGGGCCGGGGGCGGCCGGGACGGCGGGAAAGGGCCGGTCACGGGCCTCTACCTCCCGGTGAGCGACGTATCACCGGCCCGCCGTCGAGGGGCGGCGAAACTTCTGCCAGGCTGTGCGCGTCTACCTGTACATCCGGGACGTCAACCAGCGCCCCACCTTCCCCCCGAGGAGGCGGACATGTCCCTTTTGTTCGTCGTCGCCGTCGCCATCGCCCTGGTCGTCATCCTGACGGCCTCCGCACTCCGCCGTGAACAGCGCCGGGTCCGCTCGGTGATGGCGGGCAACAGTGCGGGGCCGCCCACCCCGTACGAGCTCGCCTACCTCTCCGGTGGGCCGCGACGAGTGATCAACACCGCGCTCGGCCTGCTGGCCAAGGCCGGACCGATCCGGATCTCGCGCGGCGGCCTGGTGAGCCTGGTCGCCGGCGCCCCGCCCTCTCCCGACCCGGTCGAGCACGCCGTCATGGAGACGCTCCACCAGCGCGGCGGCTCCGCCCCCGTGGGCGACCTGCGCCGTGCGGTGGCCGAGGGGAAGGCCATGGAGGGCCTGCGCTACCGGCTGCTCGGCCTGGGCCTGCTCGTCCCCGACAGCGCGCTCGACCACGCGCGGACCCTGCTGAACCGGCTCCTGATCGCCTCCGTCGCCGCGGCCGTCTTCACCGTGGGCTGCCTGATCGCCGGCCCCGGTCTGCGGGGCCTGCCCACCGTGCTGATCGGCCTGCTCGCGACGATCGGCGGCCTGTCCTCCTACTCGCGGCAGAGGCGGATGCTGCGCGACACGCTGAGCCGCAGCGGTCGCGACGTGCTGGCGGCGGCCTACAGGAGCCACGCGCGGGGGGCCCGGCCCGCCACGGCCGACCTGGCCTTCGCCGTCGGCATCCCGGTGGCCCTGTACGGGCTGGGCGAGCTCGGCGAGCCGGGCCTGCAGGAGGAGCTCCAGCGGCCCGACTCGAGCGGCTCGTCGGGCGCCTGCGGCGGCGGCTCCCCCGGCGCGTGGGACGTCAACTACGGCGGCGGGGGCGGAGACATGGGCTCCGGCGGCTGGGGCGACTCCGGCGGATCCTCCGGCTCCTCCGGTGACTCGGGAGGCTCCTCCGGCTCCAGCTGCGGCGGGGGAGGCGGCTGCGGAGGCGGTGGTTGCGGTGGCGGCTGAGCACGCGGCGCTGGGCGTGGGCATCGGCTGGCGCCCCGAGATCGACCTGACCGTCGAGCGGCTGCCCGGGATCGACTTCGTCGAGGTGGTCGCCGAGAACATCGACCCGGCCCGGCTTCCGGAGTCGCTGCGGGTGCTGCGGGCCCGCGGGGTGCCGGTGATCCCGCACGGCGTCGGCCTGGGCGTCGGCGGCGCCGAGCCCCCCGACCCGCGCCGGCTGGCCCACCTGGCGGACTGCGCGCGGGCGCTGGAGGCGCCGCTGGTCAGCGAGCACCTCGCCTTCGTACGGGCGGGGGGCATGGAGGCCGGGCACCTGCTCCCGGTCCCGCGCACCCGCCAGGCGCTCTCCGTCGTCGCCGACAACGTCCGGCGGGCGCAGGACGCGCTCCCCGTCCCGCTGGCCCTGGAGAACGTCGCGGCGCTGTTCGGCTGGCCCGAGGACGAGATGACCGAGGCCGCCTTCCTCGGCGAGCTGGTGGAGACGACCGGCGTCGGGCTCCTGGTCGACGTGGCGAACCTCTACACCAACCAGGTCAACCTCGGCCTGTCGGCCACCGCCGCGCTGGACGGCCTGCCGCTCGCCGAACTGGCCTACGTGCACGTCGCGGGCGGGCACTCGCGCGACGGGCTCTGGCACGACACCCACACCGCCCACGTCCCCGACGAGGTGCTGGGGATCCTCGCCGAGCTGTGCGCGCGGGTCGACCCGCCCGGCGTGCTGCTCGAATGGGACGACGACTACCCCAGTGACGGCGCGCTGGAGGGGGAACTCTCCCGGATCCGCGGGGCGATGGCCCGTGCCTGAGGACGCGTTCCCGTCCGCCGCGCCCGTGTCCGGCGATGTGCGCTCACCCGGTGACGGGTTCCCGTCCCGGGACCCGTCCACGCCCGGTGCGGACACGGCCGGTGCGGACACGCCCGGTGCGGACACACCTGGCGCGGACACGGCCGGTGCGGACACGGCCGGTGCCGCCCGGGAGGCGCTGGCCGGGGCGCAGACGGTTCTGGTCGCGGCCCTGGTGGCCGGCGGGCGGGCGCCGTCGGGGTTCGACCGGGAACGGCTGCGGGTCCAGGAGGCCAGCCTGATCGCCAAGCGGCGCAGGACGGTGGCCAGGCTCCGTCCCGACCTGGTCACGGCGCTCGGTGACGCCTTCGCCGCGGAGTTCCACGCCTACGCGCGGGGCCGCCCCAAGCCGCCGGGCGGCTCGCACGCCGACGCCCACGACTTCGCCGCCCGCCTGCGCGCCGCGGGACGGCTGCCCGAGCCGGTCGTCCGGGAGCCGGTCGCCCGGGAGCCGGTCGTCCGGGGACCCGCGGCCGGGTCCCGGCTGTGGTCGATCCTCACCCGCCGGGGCGGGGGCTCCTGACCTGGCCCCCGCGCACCGGGTCCCGGCTCGCGGATCGGGTGACGTACGGGCTCGCCGGGTTCCGGTCCGCAGGTTTCCAGGGTCGCCGGGACCGGAACCGGAGCCGTGAAACTCGGGCCCTTCACCGTTCGTCGTAACGGGTAGGGAGAACCTCACGCAGCGGTACCGTCCCGGAGGTGGTCATGTCCGCTCTTCAGATCGTCGTCGTCGTGGGCGTCTCGCTGCTGGCGGTGGCCGGGCTGATCGCGATGCGCCTGGCCGCGCGCTCCCCCCGCGTCTACGAGGGCCCGGAGCTGACCGTGTACGACCTGGCGCTGCTGGCGGGCGGGCCCGAGCGGCTGGCCGACACCGCGCTGGCCGCGCTCACCACCGGAGGGGATGTCCGGGTGCGACGCGACGGGCACCTGTCCCGGGTGTCCGGCCGGGTGGAGCGGGCGGACCGCCACCCGGTGCAGGCCGAGATCCTCGCGATGGTCGAGGGGGAGGGCGGCGACCTCCCGGTCTGGGTGCTCAAGGGGAGGGTGACCTCGGGGCCGGCCGTCGCGGCCCAGGTCGCGCGGCTGCGCCGGATCGGGCTGATCGACGCCCCGGGCTCGGGCCGGGCCGATCCCACCCACCCCAACCGCGCCGGCAAGGCCGCGCTCGCGCACCACCACCTGCGGTATCTCGAGAACAGGACGCTGCCGCCCCGGCCCGGCGAGCGGGTCGTCCAGGAACCGCCGGACGTCGTCGACGTCGCGCTGCACGGCCTGAGCCGGATGAAGGACGAGGAGCTGTTGGAGGCCCTGTCCCTGAACGGCCCCCGGCCCTCCCTCCCGTCCCGCCCCATGCCCCGCCCCGCGCCCCGGCCCACGTCCCGGCCCGCGCCTCGCTCCCGCCACAGCCGCCGCGGGGGTTACGGCGGGGGCGACGGTGGCTGGGGCGCGTACGGCGGTGACGGCGGTGACGGGGGCGGCGGGAGCGGCGGGAGCGGTGGGAGCGGTGGGGGAGACGGCGGAGGCGGTGGCGGAGGTGGGGGCGGCGGGGGCTGCGGCGGCCCCTGAGAAGGCACCGAGAAGGCACCGAGAAGTCACCGAAGGGGCACTAAGAGGCACCGAGGGGGGCCGCCGGGCCGGTGCCCGCTCGACCCGGCCCGGCGGCCGGTCCCCCGCCCCTGAGCGTGCCCCCGTGGCCTCCGGCCCGCTCGCGCGGGGCGACGGCCGTGGTCCCCGCGCGACCTGTCCGGCGGGCGCGCGGTCGGTTAGGTTGGGCCGGTACCTGATCGGGCGCCTGCGCGGGAGTGGCCTTGGTGAAGATCGTCGACCATGGGGCGTGGCCGCTGCGGCCCGAGGACGAGGGGACGCACCCGCCCGGTGTCGAGCCGCTGTGGAGCGAGTCGCTCTACCTCGACTTCGCGACCGCCGACGGCTCGCTCGCCGGCTACGTCCGGCTGGGCCTGTACCCGAACTGGAAGCGCGCCTGGTACTGGGCGTGCCTGGTCGGCCCCGGCCGGCCCACGGTGCTGCTGGCCGACCACCACGTCCCGCTCCCGGGCCCGGACCTGGCGGTGCGGGGCGCCGGGTTCTCCGCGACCCACGACGTGACGGACCCCATGCGCTCCTTCCGGTTGACCCTGGACGCCGGGGCGGCGGCCGTGCTGGACGATCCCGCCCTGGCGTACGCGTACCCGGACGGCACCGTCACGAGCGGCCCCGCGACCGGCGGCACCCCCACCGAGGGCGCCCTCACGGACGGCGCCCCGGGAGGCGGCGCCACGACCTCGCTCGCGTTCGACCTGGAGTGGACGACCGTCGGCGGGGTCTACCCCTACGGCTTCATCCCGCGCTACGAGATCCCCTGCGGGGTCACGGGGACGATCAGGACCGGCGGCGAGGAGATCGCCTTCTCCGGGCACGGCGAGCGCGACCACAGCTGGGGGGAGCGCGACTGGTGGGGGCCGTCCTGGCTGTGGAGCTCGGGGCGGCTGGACGACGGGACGTTCTTCCACGGCATGCGGGCCAACCTCGGCTTCGAGATGTCCTGGCCGTGCTTCACGGTCCCGCCGGGCGGGGAGATCGA
>NZ_JBFABE010000029.1:73487-89743 GCF_040640155.1 Streptosporangium sp. NPDC023615 | reverse complement strand
ACCGGTTTCCTCAAGGGCACCGGCGAGAACGCGCTCGGCGGGGTGTTCGGCGCGCTGGCCGGGCAGGGCTGGGTGGACTGGTTGTTCATGCTCGGCCTGCTGGGCGTGGGCACCGCCCTGTTGCTCGGTGTCGGCCTGCGCGTCGCCGCCGTCGCCGGCGGGCTGATGATGGTCCTGATGTGGGCCGCGGCGCTGCCGCTGGAGACCAACCCCTTCCTCGACGACCACCTCATCTACGCCGCCGTCCTGGCCGGGCTGGCCCTGAGCGACGCGGGCCGCACCTGGGGCCTGGGCGCCTGGTGGGCCACCACCCCCCTGGCACGCCGCCACCCCGTCCTGCGCTGACCCGCACCACCCGGAAGGGCGGGCGGACCCCCGGAAAACCCCACGGACCCCCGGCGGCCGACCCGGGATCCGTCCGGTGACGACGAAAAGGCCCACCTCCGCGCCACGCGGCAGGTGGGCCTTTCGGCGTCCGCCCCCGGTCCCGATCGCCGGAGGAGAAGGCCGGGGCGCGGCGCCTCGCCGCCGGTCCGGGGGTGGCGGTACCGCCGGCGGAATTACAAAACACGAGTAGCGTAATAGCCGGTCCCCGCGTATCCTCAATTTCGCTACCTCTGTAGCGGAAAGGAGGAGTGTGACCGAGGACCGGCGCCGCCGGCCCCGGGACACCGGCGTCGGCGAACGCGTCCTGCGGGCGGCCACCGCGCCGCTCCTCGACCGGCTCGCCGGAGCCCTCCACCACCGGGTTCCGATCACCGGGGTCCCGGTGGACCGCGCCTGCACCGAACGCCTGGCGGCGACCGCCCTGGACGGCGCCCTGAACCGACGAGGAACCCCCCGCCATGTCCCTGCCGTCACCGAAGAACCTGGGCGCCTGCCTCGCCGTACTCGCCGCCGCCGGCACGCTGGCGTTCGGCGCGCCGGCGCCCGCGGCCGCCGCGCGGAGCGCCCCCGTCCTGGAGGACCGTCCCTGTCCCGTGCGGGTCCCCGAAGGCACCCGGTGCGGATACCTCGTGGTGCCCGAGCGGCGCGACCTGCCGGGCGGGCGGAGCACCAGGGTGGGCTTCGCCGTCCACCGTTCGACCGCCCCCGGCCGCAGGCCGGACCCGGTCGTCTTCACCGGCGGCGGCCCGGCCTCGGCCTCGATCCCGCTCACCGGCCTCATGGTCGAGATGTTCCGGGACCACGACGTGGTCGTGCTGGAACAGCGCGGCAGCAGGTGGTCCAGCCCTTCGCTCGGCTGCCCGGAGACGGTCCGGGCGATGCTGGACACGCTCGCCACCCCGGGGCGGGCGGAGTCGGAGACGGCCGTGATCGCCGCGGGCGCGGCGGCGTGCCGTGACCGGCTCGGCGTGGACCTGAGGGGGTACCGGACCGAGGAGATCGCCGCCGACGTGGTGGATCTGCGGCGCGCCCTGGGATACCCGCGCTGGAACCTGTTCGGGGTGAGCTACTCCACCCGGTCGATGCTGGCGGCCGCCGCGGCCGATCCCGACGGCACCCGTTCGGTGGTGCTCGACTCCTTCCTCCCGGCCTCGGTCGACTGGTACGACGAGGCGGCCCGCGACCTGGGCGACACGATCGCGAAGCTGGCCGGGCAGGGCCTGCCCGGTCTTCCGGCACGGTTCGCGGCGATGGTCGCCCGGCTGAACACGACACCGGCCGTCGTCACCGTCCGCGACCCGCTGACGGGCGGGCCGCTCACCCTGCGGCTCACCGGCGACGACGTGGCCACGATGCTCGGCGAGGCCATGCACTCGGTCGAGGTCCTGCCGATCGTGCCGACCCTCGTCGACGCCCTGGCCGAGGGCCGGCACGAGGTGCTGCAACCGCTGGCCGACGAGGCCGGCCCCGGCCTGGCCACCCACGAGTACGGCCTCTACCACGCGGTCCAGTGCCAGGACGAGGTGCCGTACAACACCTTCCCGCCGGTGAGGCCCCGGCTGTTCACCGCGGTTCACGACCGCGCGGTGTGCCGGGAGTGGAAGCTGCCGCGCGCCCCCGTTCCCGGCGTCACCACGCGGGCGCCGGTCCTGGTGGTCGGCGGTCGGTACGATCCGACCACACCCACCCGTACGGCCGGACCCGCCGCCGCGGCGCTGCCCGGCGCCCGGTTCGTCGAGTTCGCCGGGGTCGGGCACGCGGTCTTCGTGTCGAGCCGGTGCGGCAGGCAGACCATCGCGGCCTTCGTCTCCGACCCGGCGGCCGGGCCACCCTGCGACCCGGCGAAGGCCGTCTACCGGATCCTGCGCCCGGGAGAGCTCCACCTGACCCCCGCGCTCTACCGGGCCCAGCGCGAACAGTGGACGCCGCTGCCGGTCGTCCCGCTCGTGGTCACCGCGCTGGTCCAGCTCGGCGTGGCCCTGCGGCGTCCGCGCCGCCGCCTGTTCTCGCTGATCGCGGGGGCGTCCGGCCTGGCCTTCGTCGGCCTGACGGCCGGCGCGCTGTACGGGATGATCGCGGAGAACGAGATCGTGGCGGCGGTCGGCGTCCCCGCCGCCGTGCCGTGGTACGGCCTGCTGGCCGGGCTCGCCCTCGCCGCCACCGTCGTGGCCGCCCTGGCCGCCGACCGGCGTCCGGCCGGCCGGGGAGCGGCCGTTCGCGAGGCGGGCCCCGGAGGAGGGGGCGCCGGGGGAGTGGCCGCCGGGGCGGCGGGTCCGGGGGGAGCGGCCTCCAGGGGAGCGGCGGGTCCGGGGGGAGCGGCGTCGGGGGGAGCGGGCGCGCGGGGAGCGTGGGGGCGCCGGGGCGCTCACCTGCTCGCGGGATCGGTGTACGCGGGATTCCTTGCCTGGTGGTGCCTGTACCTCGTGTGACCGTTGTCGGCGGGAGGCCGATCGCCTATCGTCGGTCAGCGATGAACGCCGACACCGAGTCCGCCCCGGGGCCCGAATCCGCCCCGGGGCCCGAATCCGCCCCGGGGCCCGAATCCGGCCCGGGGCGGGGTCGTCCGCCGGACGCGCGGGGAGCCGCGGGCCGTGACGCGAAGGCGCCCGTCAGGCCCGTCTCCCCGCCCGGCCTGGAGATCCGGCCGATGCGCGACGACGACGCCGGCGCGGTGCTCGCGATCTACCAGGCCGGTCTCGACGGGGGGCGGGCCAGCTTCGAGACGACCGCCCCGAGCTGGGAGAGCTTCGTCTCCGGGAAGCTGGCCCACCCGCGCTACGTCGCCGTCGTCACCGGCGCCCGTACCGGGACGGACGCCCCCACCGGGACCGGCACCCGTGGCGGGACCGGCGCCGGCCCCGCCCCCGGGGAGGTCGCCGGCTGGGTGGCCGCCTCGCGGGTGTCGGCGCGCCCGGTCTACGCGGGCGTGGTCGAGCACAGCCTCTACGTCCGCCAGGGTCTTCAGGGCCGCGGTGTCGGCCGCGCGCTGCTGGCCGCGTTCATCGCCGCGAGCGAGGAGGCGGGCATCTGGACGATCCAGGGCGGGATCTTCCCCGAGAACGCGCCCAGCCTCTCCCTGCACCTGGCGCTCGGATTCCGCGTGGTCGGCGTCCGTGAGCGCGTCGGCCGCCACCACGGGGTCTGGCGGGACGTGATCCTGCTGGAACGGCGCAGCGCGGTCGCGGGGACATGACCCCGCACCAGGGCCGCGAACAGGGCCGTGTCCCCGGAGTAGACCAGGGAGGCACCCCCCGCCTCGACGCGCACGGCGAAGGCCGGCATGCCGTGCGCCACCTCCCGGCTGGTCAGCGTGAGCGGGCCCACCCGTACCCGGTGCCCGTCGTGCAGTTCCCGGACGGCGAAGGCCGACTCGATCGGGCTGCGGGCCGGGCCGTTGGTGAGGAAGTGCGCCAGCCGGTCGGCGATGCCCGGCGGGCCGTACAGGGGGATCGGCGCGGTGAGCCGCACGTCGGCGTAGAGGGCGCCGTAGTAGGCGGTGAGCAGGTCGGCGCTGTGGTCGGCGTGCATGTGCGAGATCCAGATCGCGTCCAGCTCGTCCAGGCGGACGTGCCGCCGGAGCCGGGCCAGGGTGCCGCTTCCCGCGTCCATCCACACCCGGGTGCCGCCGCAGGACACCAGGTACCCCGAGCACGGGTTGTCCACGCCGGGATAGGGCGTCGCCGACCCCAGGACGGTGAGGCGGAAATCGTCGGTCATCCGGAGAGCGTAGAACACCCGCCCCCGGAGGCGGGGAGCCGGAGGTCGGGCCCGCGACCCCGGCGAACGCGACGGATCCAGCGGAGCCGGCGGGCCTGACGACCCCGCGGGTCTGACGACCCGGGCGGGCCTGACGACCCCGGCGGACCCGGCGGGCTCGCGTACGGCGCCGGGCTCACCGCACGTCGCGATGGGCCAGCAGGAGCACCAGCACGAAAAGCGGCAGCGCCGCCGCCCACCAGACGTGGGCCGCGTCCCAGTGCGGGGCCCCGGGCTCCGGCCAGGCCGCGTCCCCCACCGGCCGCGCCGCGACGACGAGCACGAGCTGCACGAGCACGCCCGCGAGCGCGGCCTGCCTGCCCGGGTGGTGCCGTACCGCGAGCGCCGCCCCGGCCAGGGCCGCCAGCACGCACCCCGCCGCCTCGACGGCGGTGCCGGCCAGGGGGAGCGCGTCGCCGGGGGCGAGCCGCGCGGCGACGATCGCGTACGTCACCCCCCAGCCCGCGGCGGCGACCGCGCCGGCCATGACGGTCCGTGCCCACTGGCGGACCCAGCGGGGCACCGGGGTGGCCGCGGTTCCGGTACCCATGGCGTCCACCAGGGCGAAGGCGGCCGCCGCGCCGAGCAGCAGCGCGGCCGTCCGCAGGACGAGCAGCCCGAGGCTCGGATCGACCGGCTCGCCGGGCCGGACCACGGCTGCGAGAGCGGCGGCGAGCGGGACCGCCACCGCCAGGGGCGGCCAGTCGATCGCCCGCGCCAGCGGGAGCAGCAGCGCGGGCGCCGGCGGCAACGGGCCGGGCGCGGAGCGGGTCACGGGCACGGGACGTCCTTCCCGGAGGGGAACTCGGGTCGCAGGCCCAGCAGCGGCAACGCCTGCTCGATCGTCGTCCCGGGGGCGGTGAGCACGTCCCAACCGGCCCGTACCCGCCGGTCCGCGTCGGGCCGTCCCAGCAGGCGGCGGGCGTAACCGACCTCGGCCGCGCCGTAGCGCACGCCGAGCTGGCCGGGGAACCAGAGCTCGCGGCCGTCGTCGCCCATCCTCACCCGGAGCTGCCACGCGGGCGCGGGCCCCCCGGACGGCACCCCGCGCCAGTCGTCCGGGCCGGGGGCCTCCAGCAGCGGCCCGGCGCGCCCGGCGAGCCAGAGCGCCACCACGGTACGGGCCCGGCCGAGGCCGCCGCACCGGCCTTCGGGGCCGGTGGCGTCCAGGCCGGTGACCGCGGCGGCCACCCTTCCGGCCAGCACCGTGCCGTGCTGACCGGGGTCGGTGGACCAGACCGTCCAGGTCCGCGGCGTGTTCGGGCCGTCGAGGGCGGAGGAGTGGGCCGGTCCCTGCCGGATGACCGGGATCCGCTCCAGCGCCCGTCGCGGCACCGCCGACACGATCGGCCGCACCGCCCGCGCCCACGCGCCGATCCACGGCCGGTAGGCGGGGTAGGCGCAGTAGGAGACGCCGTCGTGCCGCTCGCACACCTGGCCTCCTTGGCCTCCTTGGCCCCCTTGGTCCGCCGGGCCCGCCGGGCCCGCCGGGCCCGGGGCGGCGCGCGACGCCGTCCCCGGCGCCGGGGCCGAGGCCGTCGCCGAGGCTCCCGCCGGGACCGCGACGAGCAGGGCGGCCAGCGCCACCACGGTGCGGGCGGGACGCGGTCCGTGCCGCAGCAGGGCCACGGCGGCACAGAACACCGCCGCCGCGAGCAGGTAGACCAGGTGCCACCCGGTGGGCCTGTCCCCCCAGCTCACGTCGTGGGCGGGGACCACCGGCAGGAACCACCCCCCGTACTCGCCCCGCGGGTCGCCCAGAAGGGCGAACGCCACCAGGAAGATCGCGACCGGTGGGGCGACCGGCCAGGGCGTCCAGCGGCCGAGCGCCGCACCGGCCGACGCCGCGAGCATCGCCAGCGCGACCCCGCCGAACGCCTCGTACGGGTCGAGCCGCCCCGCCGCCGTGTCGGACGCCGACACGACCAGCAGGTACGGGAAGATCATCACGGTCGCGACCAGGCCCCCGACGGCCGGGGCCGCCAGGACCACCGCCCGGGTGCGCGCCACCTCGCGCGCGGGCATCGCGGCCAGCCTCTCGGGCAGGCCGTGCCGGCGGTCCCGGCTCGCGGCGAGGTGGGCGACGACCAGCATGGCCGCGGCGACGAGCGACGAACCGGCGACCGTGTCGATCGCCGTCATCGTCAGGTCCGGCAGCCAGGCGGCGTTCCGGACGGCCACCACGGCCAGCGCCAGCGCCGCCGCCGCCCACGGGACCGGGTGGCGCAACAGGCGCCGGGCCTCGAAGAGCACCAGCGCCCGGTTCACGCGGCGGCCCCGGTGTCCCCGCTGCCCCCGCCGAGCAGCAGCAGGTAACCGTCCTCGACACCGGGCTCGGCCGGGACGGCTCCCGGCGGCCGGGCGCCCAGGGTCCGGTAACGGCCGTCGGCGGTCCGCCAGAACACCTCCGAGGCGGCCGGCGAACGGTCGGAGGACCAGACCCGCCCGGCGGCGGTGGCGGCCAGGCCCGCCGGGGTGCCCTCGAAGACGGCCCGGCCGCCCCTCATCACGACCACCCGCTCGCACAGGGCCGCGACGTCCTCGGTCTGGTGGGTGGACAGCAGCACGGTACGGCTCTCGCCGAGCCGCGACACCAGCGCGCGGAACCGCATCCGCTGCTCGGGGTCCAGGCCGACCGTGGGCTCGTCCAGGACGAGCAGGCCCGGATCGCCGAGCAGCGCCTGGGCCAGGGCCAGCCGCTGCCTCATCCCGCCGGACAGCCCGCGGACCCTCGTCCGCGCGCGGTCGGTCAGGTCGACCTCCGCCAGCACCCGGCGCACCTCCCGGTGGCGCTCGCGCCGGTCGTTCAGCTCCTTGAGGATCGCGACGTACTCGGTCAGCTCGAAGACGGTGAAGTGCGGGTAGAAGCCGGGGTCCTGAGGGAGGTAGCCGAGACGGCGGCGCAGCTCGGTGCGCTGCGCGCGGTCGGCGGGGTCCAGGCCCAGGGCACGCACCCGGCCGCCGTCGGGGGCGAGCGTGGTCGCCAGGATCCGCAGGAGCGTGGTCTTGCCCGCGCCGTTGGGGCCCAGCAGTCCGGTCACGCCGGGCCCGAATCGCAGCGTCGGGCCGTCGAGCACCGTCCTGCGGCCGAATCGCTTGGTCAGTTCCGAGACGCTGACGGTCGGTTCCACCGGGGCTCTCCAGGGTCGAAGCGGGCACGCCGCAGGTAGACGAGGGGGATCAGGAGCACGGTCGCCGCCCCGTAGAGGATCTGCGCCGCGGGGGAGAACAGCGCCAGCCGGTCGCCGGTCAGCTCCCCGCCGGCCGCCACCGCGCCGAACCAGGCCGCGACGAGCACGGCCGCCGAGACCGGCGGGGCGACGCGGGTCGCCAGGGCGAGAGTGGTGGCGGTCAGGGCGAGGGACGGCAGCAGCCAGGCGGCGGCCAGACCCGGCGGGCCCGGCAGCAACGGCGTGGCGAGCCCGGTCAGGGCGATCGCGCACACCAGCACCGCGAGGGCGCGCAGCAGCAGCGACCGGGAACCCGCCATGGGCGTGGCGGCCTGCGTCTCGTGGACGGGGTCGACGTGCGGCCCGTAGGCCAGCGCGATCCCGGCCAGGGGGAGCACGGGGGCGACCGCGAGGAAGAACAGCAGCGGGTGAACCGTCCGAGCCGCGCCGGCGGAGTCGACGAGGTGGGCCACGGCCACGGCGCAGACCACCGTCGCGGTCACGGCGACCAGCCACCCCCGCGCCAGGGCCGGGGTCGCCGCCAGGAAGACGGCGACGTGCTCGGGGACGCCGCACCGCCGCAGGACGCGCGCGACCACCCTCGGCCGCGGCCGGTCCACGACCTCCTCGATCCTCTCCCAGCCGTCCGCGAGCCATTCCCGCTCGTACGGCACCGCCTCGCGGCAGCGCGCGCACCCCATCAGGTGGGATTCCACGGACATGACCTGAACCGGTTCCAGGTGGCCCGTGGTGTAGCGCTCGATCAGCTCGCCGGGCAGATGCCACTGCGTGTTCACGCGAGATACCCCCTGAGCCGGGCCTTGGCCCGCATGACGCGGGTCTTGACGGTGCCTTCCGGAACGCCGAGCAGGCAGGCGGCCTCCCGCACGGTGAGGCCGTCGAGCACGGTGGCCTGGATCGCGGCGCGAAGGTCGGGGGAGAGCCGGGCCAGGGCGCCGCCCAGGTCGCCGTGCTCGACCCCGACCAGGACGGCGTCCTCGGCCGACTGGGTGACCGCGGAGGGGACGTGGGGCCAGTGCTCCTCCGCCAGCGGCACGCCGTCGCGGCCCGCACCGGGCCGTCGCAGCGCGGAGATGAGCCTGCGGACGGCGATGGTCCAGATCCACGCCGCCGCCTGGCCCTCCGTCGAGCGGTACCGGCGCGCGTCACGCCAGACGGCGACGAAGGTGTCCTGGATCGCGTCGTCGACGAGGTCGGGGTCGGCGCAGCGACGGGCCAGGCGTGCCCGCAACCAGGGGGCGTGCCGCTGGTGCAGCATCCTCAGCGCCTCCGTCCGCCCGGCGGCGACGGCCGCGAGCAGTTCGGCGTCGTCACTGAGCGGTCCGATCGGCGGACGGTCGCGACGCGGGAGAAAAGATCGCACATTCCGGTCTATCGCAGGATCGGTCCCGCCCGGTTCCCCCGATCCGGGGATTCATCCCGGAGAACAGGCGTCCGGGCCCGCCGGGTGGCGCCGGGCCCGGGGGCGTCAGCGGGACTCCAGGCCGGCCGGCATCCGCGTCAGGACGTCGACCGCGGTCAGGTGCTCCCCGGCGCCGACCCCCTCGGTGGCGCGGGCCCGGGTGGCGTCCACCAGGGTCCGCACCTCCTCGTGCGCCCGGACGCCGGCCGGGGCCGAGGCCGGTCCCCGAACACCCGCTTCCCTCGACCCCGTCCTGTTCGGGGTGATCGACGCGGTGGAGGAGAGGGAGGGCGGCGTGACGGTCACCTCGGTGTCCGACCGCCTGGGCGTCGATCAGCCCCGCGCCAGCCGCCTGGTGGCCAGAGCGGTCGACGCGGGACTGGTCAGGGGGGTGGCCGACCCGGCCGACGGCCGTCGCAGCACGCTGGAGCTGACCGCGCTCGGCACCGAGCACGCCGAGCGGGTCCATCGTCTCCGCCGCGAGGTGTTCGGCACGGCGATGCGCGGCCGGCCCGAGCGCGACCGGCGGGAGTTCGCCCGCCTGCTCACCGCATTCGTGGCGGAGCTGGGAGCGCGTCATCGCGAGGCGGGGTACGGGTGAGCCCGCCGGTCGCGTCCGGGCGCGCGGGAGCCGCGGAGCGGTGTCACGGGCGTCCGGGCGCGGTGAAACGCGCGATGAACGGCTGCGCGCCGGAGACCCGGACCCGCTGCACGTGCGCCGGGACGAGCCCCCACCGGATGCCGGCGGCGATGTCGGCGGCGCCGGGCAGCAGGAGCACGGCCGTCCCGCCGGGGGCCAGGACGCGCCGCAGCTCGGCCCACCAGCGCTCCGGGGAGGAGGCGAGCAGCCCGCCCGCCGTGACCTGCCCGCCCCAGGGCGGGTTGCACAGCACCCGGTCGGCCCCGCCGTCCGGCAGCGGCAGGCGTCCGGCGTCGGCCCGCCCGACGGTCACCGGCAGCGCGCCCGCGTTCTCCCGCGTCGCCCGCACCGCGTCCGGGGACAGGTCGAAGCCGCGCAGAAGCGCCTCCGGCTGGTGCGAGGCGGCCTCGATCAGCAGGGTCCCGGCGCCGCAGCACGGGTCGAGGACCGTCAGGCCCGGCCGCAGGTCGGCCATCCGCGCCATGGCGGCGGCCACCGGCGGATGCAGGGTCCCCGCCAGGGAACGCCGCTTGTACGCGCGCCGGTGCAGGGGCCGGTCGGTGATCCTCAGCATGAGGGTGGCCCGCGTGCCGTCCAGGGTGAGCCGCCACCCGGTGTGGCCGCCGGGCGGCGCGAGCCCGGTCCGGCGCGAGTGGTACCCCACCCCCAGCCGGTGTGCCAGGACCCGGCCGACCGCGTCCTCGGCGTCGTGGCGGTTGAAGTTCCGCCCGCCCAGGAACGACGCCGAGACCTCGACGCCGGTCACCGCGCCGGCGCCGCCGTACCGGCGCCGTGACCGCAGCAGGTCGTCGAGATCGGCCTCGCCGGCGAGCTCGGCCAGGCCGGGGAGCCCTTCCCTGCCGGGACCGATGTCGGGACCCCGCGCGGCGAGGAGGAACACGTCGTCGGCGGTGGCGGGCCCGACGGCCCACGGCCCGGCCCGGAGGGTGTGGAAGTGGACTTCGCGGTGTCCCAGACGGGTGACCGTCGAGAGCTCGGACTGGAGGATCTCGGCGGCGACCGCCTGCTCCAGACCACGGACGCACCGCGCCACCAGGCGCGCCGCCGTCATGGGACGGCGGGGACGCTGGGACGCGGAGCGGTGAGGAAACGTGCGCGTTCGCGCATGATGATCGTTCTTCTCCCACGTCGGCCCGAGGCGGCGCTGCGCAGCCTCGCGTCACCGGCGACGGGACGGCCTCGTCTCGCCGGTGGGGGCCTAACGCAGGGTGAAGAAGAACGCGAACGTCATGGCGGAGATCATAATCGGCCGGGACCGTACCGGCAACCGGGCTTCCACGGCGCCGGGGAGGGGCACGACCGGCAGGGGCGCCGGGCGGGGGCGGGAGGGCGGGGGAGGAGGTCACAGGGGGGGAGACGCGGGGCGGGGGGTCGCCGGGACAGGGGCCTCGTCGCGGCGGGCCGAGGCCGCGGCGGCGAACGCCTCGACCAGCGGGCCGGTACGGGCCGTCCGCCAGGTGAGGACGGCCCTCGCCGGCGGCATGTCCACGATCGGGACGAAGGTGACGCCGGGATAGCGGCGGAAACGGGTCGTGCCGGTGTCCACCGGGACGACGAGCTCGCCGCGCGCGACCAGGTGAAGGGTCTCCCGGTAGGTGCCCTCCACCCGGACCCGGCGGATCGGGCGCCCGGCGGGTGTCCGGCGCGGCCAGTACGACTCGCGCAGGCGCGGCGGGATCGTGCCGGGCATCGCCGGGACCGCGAGGTCGCCGAGCTGTTCCAGCGTCACCCGGCCCGCCGCCGCCAGCGGATGATCCTCGGCGATCGCCAGGACGCGGTCGTGGGAGCCCAGCCCGGGGCCGACGGTCACCTCCGGGTCCTCGACGGGCAGGAACGTGGCCAGCATGTCGACGCCGCCGTCCCAGGCCTCGCGCAGGCCGTCCATGGTCACCTGGACCAGGTGCACGGCACAGCCGGGGTGGGCGAGGCGGAAGGCGTCGGCGATCTCGGTGAGTGGCGCGCCCGCCAGGTTCGGCAGGTGACCGACGCGCAGCTCGCCCGACAGGCCCCTGGCGTGGGCCCTGGCGTCCTCCAGTGCCCGCCCCAGCGCGTGGAACGACGGCCCCGCCGTGCCGAGCAGCCGCTCGCCCAGGCCGGTCAGGACGACGCGGCGGCTGGTGCGCTCGAACAGGGGAGCCCCCACCCGTCTCTCCAGGGCGCGGATGAGCTGGCTGACGCGTGCCTGGGACAGCCGCATCTCCTCGGCCGCGCGGCCGAAGTGCAGGGTGCGCGCCAGGGTGAGGAACGCCTCGATCTCCCTGAAGTCCATGCCCTCAGGTATACCGATAAGCCTCGCTCATCGGCGGTTCAGGACTTCGTCCTTGTTCCGGCGGCGGCCGCCGCGAAAGCGTGGGGGCATGGTCATCGATGTCTGGGCGCAGCCCGTCCCGAGCGAGCGCCCCGGCCGCCTCGCCGTCCCCGAGATCACCCGCCTGTTCGAGAGGTCCGGCAGCGCGGCGCTGCTCCGCGCCCCGCTCGGGCCGGACGAACTGGTCGCCCTGATGGACGAGGCCGGGGTCGACGTGCTGCTGCTGTCGGCCTGGCACCGTCCCGGGGGCTGGGTGATCGGCAACGACGACGTGGCCGTGTTCACCCGGGCCCATCCGGAACGGTTCGCCGGCATCGCCTCGGTGGACCTGTCGCGGCCCGTCGCGGCCGTGCGCGAGCTGCGCCGGGCCGTGGAGGAGCTGGGGTTCGTGGGCCTGCGCGTCGTGCCCTGGCTCTGGGACCTCCCGCCGGACCACCGGCTCTACTACCCGCTGTACGCCGCCTGCGTGGACCTCGGCCTGCCGTTCTGCACCCAGGTGGGACACACCGGGCCGCTCATGCCGTCCGAGCCCGGCCGTCCCGTTCCCTACCTGGACCGGGTCGCGCTGGACTTCCCCGAGCTGACGATCGTGGCCGGTCACATCGGGCACCCCTGGACGGACGAGATGATCGGCGTCGCCTGGAAGCACGACAACGTGTACATCGACACCTCGGCGCACCTGCCCCGCTACTACCCCGACCGGCTCGTCCACTTCATGAACACCTACGGCCGGGGCAAGGTGATGTTCGGGACGAACTGGCCGCAGCTCGCGCACGCCGAGGCGCTCGCCCAGGTGGCGTCCCTGCCGCTCACCGACGCGGCCCGCGCCGACTTCCTCGCCGGCACCGCGCGCCGCGTGTTCCGCTTGCCCGAGGGGGCATCCCGCGCGTCAGCGGGTGCTCCCTCCGGGCCGCCGGTCGTCGCGCCGTGAACCACGGGGCGCTCTCGCGGGAAACGCCCTGGACGGGCGCTCACCGGCCGGGGAGGTGCCGGAGGGTGTAGTCGGCGGCGGCGAAGTCACCGCCCTGGGGGTCGTCGCCGCTCAGGTGGCCCGCCGTCCCGGGGAACCGGTCCGCGTACGTCTCGGCGTCGTCGAGCGGGCGGTACCCGAGCCGGTCGTCCAGCTCCCAGAACCGGCGGGTGTTGGCCGAGACCGCGTACGCGGCGGTGAACGTGACGTCCGGCGCGGTCAGCGCGGCCCAGAAGAAGCCGGCGCAGTCGCGGGGGCTCAGCCAGGTGGCCAGGTGCCGCGGGCCGGCGGGTTCGGGCTCCAGGCTGCCGATGCGCAGGCAGACCACCTGGAGCCCGAACTTGTCGGCGTACAGGCGGCCGAGGGCCTCCACGGCGACCTTGCTGACGCCGTACAGCCCGTCCGGGCGGGGAGGCGTGTCCGCCGAGACCGTCCGCCCGGCCGGATGGAAGCCGGTCAGCCGGTTGCTGCTCGCCAGCACCACGCGCCCGACGCCGGTGAGCCGCGCGGCCTCCAGCACGTGATGGGTGCCCAGGACGTTGCCCTCCAGCAGGTCGGGGAGCGGAGCCTCGTCCGGCACGCCGGCGAGGTGCACGATCGCGTCGACAACCCCGGCGTCCCCGGCATCCTCGATGATCGACGCCACCTCCTCGACGGAGGACAGGTCGGCCCGGCGGACCTCCTCGTCCGGCCCCCCGGGGACCAGCGGCGCACGATCGACCGAGACCAGCCGGCGCAGCCGGGCGCGCAGCGGCTCCCGCAGCGCGGACCCGACCCGTCCGGCGGCACCGGTGAGAACGACCGTTTCGATTGTCATGCGCCCGAGTCTGTCACCGGCCGCCGACGCCTCCGCTCACCGGCCCGCGCGGACGCGATCCGACGGCGGGCGTCTCCTGAGGTGACGAACGGGATGGGCGGGGGTCCGCAGGCGGCTGCCGCCGTAGCGGACACCGCCGTGGACGACCCGGGAGGCGAGGGCCAGCCAGATGCAGGTGGCGCGTTCCAGCACCCAGACCGGGGCGAACAAGACGGTGACCGGCGGGAAGACCCTCCGCCCGCCCGCCCTGCGGCGGCCGGTCTCGGCCATCGCGATCGTCAGCGCGGCACCGGCGAGGAGCGGGCGGGGACGGCGCCGCAGCAGGCCGGCGGCCAGCAGGGGGGCGACGGCCAGGAAGAGCGCCATCCTGGCCGGTTGCGCCAGATCGTCGTAGGCCTGGCGCACCCGCTGGGACCAGAACCTGGTCGCGTCCGGGGGCAGGCGGCGGACGTAGAGGTCCAGCGGGCGGTCCTCGTGCCCGCCGTGGGCGCGGACGGTGCGGATGAGTTCGAGGTTCTCGAACAGCACGTCGCCGTCGTAGCCGCCCATCGCCTCGAAGGTCGAGCGCCGGATGCCGAACGTGCCGGGATAGTCGGCGCCCACGGCGCGGTTGAGGAGGGTGCGGGCGGTGTCCCAGCGGGCGTGCCAGGGCAGCGGGTCGAAGTAGTTCTGCGGGCGGACCAGGTCGGCGGTGCGCAGCAGGTCGTCGAGCCTGGCGAGCTCGGCCTCGCCGTAGCGGACGTCGTCGTCGGCGATGACGACGTGCTCGGCGCGGGCCAGGCGCATGCCGGTGACCACCCCGTTGACCTTGCCGTTGGCGAAGCTCAGGTCGGCGTCGGGAGGGACGTGGCGCACCAGGCCCCTCCAGCGGGCGGCGTGCCGTTCGAACAGAGGGGACGGGGAGCCGTCGACGACGGTGACGTTCACGAGGCGGCCGAGCCCGCGCAGGTAGGCGGTGAGCTCGTCCAGGTCGCCGTCGCCCTCGTCGTTCCAGCGCAACGGCAGGACGTAGTCCATGGTCGCCCGGCTCGTCACCTGCTCACCGCCGTCAGGCCGGTTTGTCACCTGCTCTTCGCCGTCGGCTCGGCCCGTCATCGGCCCACCGCCGTCGGTCCTGCCCCTCATCGGACCACCGCCATCAGCTCGGCCCGGCGCAGCGAGGTGGTGCCGTGCCGCCAGCTGTCCATGAGGTGCTCGGCGAAGAGACGGTCCAGGGTCAGGCCGCAGGCCGCGCCGTACAGGACGTCCGGGGCGAGGCCGGGTTCGGTGGCGGCGAACCCGCCGCACATGTCGTGGGCGGCGATCTGCTCGTGGGCGGCGTCGGCCTGGACGTGCTCGTCGTAGAAGCGGCAGGCCGCGGCGTCCCCGCCCAGCCTCCGCAGCCCGCGGGCGTAGGTGAGGTTGGGCAGCGAGGAGGTCATCTCGAAGGCGGCGAGGTGGCCGAGCAGGGCTCCGCGGCGGCGGCGGTGCAGGCCGAACAGCGACATGGTGTTGCCGATCGCCAGGGTGAGGGCCGGGACGTGCTCCAGGTAGGCGCCGTAGGAGTCGTCCAGGTCCAGGGCGCGCATGGTGGCGCGGAACAGCTCGGAGTGCATGCGGTCGAGGCGGCCGCCGCCGTACTCGTCGGTCTGGATCTCCACGAGGGCCGCCTTGGCCGCGCCGTGCAGGCGGGGGATGGCCCAGGTGTGGGGGTCGGCCTCCTTGAGGTGGTAGATGGAGCGGTGGGTGACGAACTCGCGGAACTGGTCCAGGTCGGCCTTCCTGGCCAGGAAGGCCGCGAGCCCGGGGCCGCCGTCGGTGGCCGCCACCAGGTCCGCGAGCGCGCGGCGCATGGGCTTTCCGGCAGGCGGGGGCGGGGTGGGGACGGCGCGGCGCAGGCCCTCCTCGAACACCCGCTCAAGATCCTGGCGCAGGGCGAGCAGCGAGGGGTTCCACTCCCACTCGTCGTCCACTCCCTCGAACCCCCGGTAGTGCAACTCGTAACAGGTGAACAGGGCCAGTTGCAGGTCCTCGTCGTACAACACCGGCCCCCGGGGGGAGAACGGGGGCGGGTCGAAACGGTGCGGCGGGTTCGCCAGCTCCTCGAAGAGGAGGGTCGTGAGGGGACCGCGGGGTGTGGGCAGCTTCATCGTGGACTTCCACTCGTCGAACACCTGTGCCATATGGCTCCTCGTGCCCTCACGTCGCAGGGGCTAACCTGCGCGGGGGGCGGACGGTGAGAAGGCCTGCTCAGGGCGGGTGCGGGGCGACCGGGGCAGATCGCCGCGAAGGAGGGGACTTTGGTCCCTAACATCCCCCCGCGGCGAACGGGCAGCCTGGAGGGTATGAAGCTCGACTCGGCAGGTCTGCAGATCCTTTCCCGGCAGGAGTGCCTGGCGCTTCTGGGGTCGGTCCCGATCGGGCGCATCGTGTTCACCGATCGCGCCCTGCCCGCCGTGCAACCGGTGAACTTCGTCCTGGACGCCGAGCGGGTGGTGATCCGTACCGCTGTCGGTTCCAAGCTGGCCGCGGCGGCACAGAACGCGATCGTGGCGTTCGAGGCCGACGAGTTCGCCCCGGAGAGCCGTACCGGGTGGTCGGTGACGGTGGTCGGGCCCGCGCGGGCGGTGCGCGAGCCGGAGGAGATCGCCTACCTGGCCGGGCTCCCGCTGCACACCTGGGCACCGGGCAGCCGTGACCACTACATCGTGGTGGGGACCGAGCACGTCACCGGCCGCCGCCTGTCCTCGGTGGACGTGGGGTAGGGCCGACGTGGCCCGACGTG